>DLOP01000104.1:44194-44475 GCA_002478505.1 Lachnospiraceae bacterium UBA7481 | reverse complement strand
ATACGGCATATCGGAACAGAGTGTGTCGGAGTTCTCCAAAAAGAGCGCGAAGGAGATCATGATTTTATACTGCTGGATGAGCCTTTTGGTGGTGACCGGTCATTGTGCTGCTATGCTGATATCTCCTGTACGTTTTACAAGGGAAGATACGNNATATGATCTGGGATATGCTGTCTTTTTATGGCGGTGATATCCTATGGTTCCTGCCTGTGTTTTTTATTGGCGTGACAGGCTATTGGGCAATACGGAAGAAACTGCCGTATTTCATTGTGCTGATCCTT
>DLOP01000104.1:40444-44126 GCA_002478505.1 Lachnospiraceae bacterium UBA7481 | reverse complement strand
CACTGCTGCAGACCGTCTATGCTCTCTGGCGCGGCTGTGTTGGCATGTTTTTCTGCGCTGCGGGGGAAGGGTTTGCCATGTTGCTGGGATATCTGGCGAATAAAAAACTGGTGATGATCCTGACCGGATCTGCATTGACCGGATTGGGGACGTTTCTTGCCCTGAAGAATCAGGAGAGGACCGATGTCACAATATCTTTCCGCTATCTGCTTACCGGGGAGATGATATTTTATTTTCTGGCTGCCATATGTTTATGCGGCGGTCTGTTGTTTCTGTGCAGATGGATCAATGAATGCAGCCCGTTAGAATATCTTGGGAAGTCCTCGCTGATCGTGTTGGCTACCTGTCTTGATTTTAAGGTGGTGGCGCTTGCTAAACTGGCAGGTGATCAGGTATTTGCGGTTTTCGATCATGATTTCCTGAGAAATGCCGTAATGCTTGCGGTATTGATCGTGTCAGAACTTTTTCTGCTATGGCTGTTTCACAGATATCTTAGTTTTATGCTCGGAAAAAAGTCAGTTAAGAAATGAATGATCATAGGAATGAGTGAAAAGAAGGAGTGAAAACCACCGCTAAGCGGTGGTTTTCGTTGTTATGAGGGGGAGATAGTAAAACATCACTATCTGATAAATAAGATATACGAAAGTTGTGTTTTTTGTGTGTTGAAATTGTGAAACTTATTTTTCTGTCAAAATAATTGATTTTTTGAAAAATAATGCGTTTTTTTGTCCGTAGAAGCGATTCTCTTGTCATTTGCGGAAAATAGGTATAATATATAATATAGATTAATATGCATTGGAGGATTGGATATGCCGGCATTGGAAACATTGCTGAAGGGTTTTGAGTATCAGCGTGTGCAGGGCAATATAGAGAAGCAGATCACAGAGGTCGTATATGACTCCCGGAAGGTTGTAAAGGGATGTCTTTTTATCTGTATCGAGGGGGCAAAGTTTGATGGTCACAGCGTGGCAGACGAGGTGGCAAAAGCAGGGGCAGCGGTGATTGTGGCACAAAAGCCGGTTGCCGTAACGGATGATCAGGTGACGGTGGTTGAAGTGGCGGATACCAGATATGCCATGGCATGTATTTCAGCGGCATATTTTGGTCATCCGGCAGAGAAATTAAAAACCATCGGAATCACGGGAACAAAGGGAAAAACCACGACCACTTATCTGGTGAAATCGATTCTGGAACATGCCGGATACCGGGTGGGTCTTGTGGGCACCATTGAGACGATCACCGGGAAGCGTACGATCCCTTCCGAGAATACGACGCCGGAATCCTACTATCTGCAGAAGTATTTTGCGGAGATGGTGGAGGCGGGCTGTGAGGTCGTGGTAATGGAAGTGTCCTCTCAGGGACTGATGATGCACAGGAGCGCGGGATTTATCTTTGATTACGGGATATTCACTAATATTGAACCGGATCATATCGGTCCGAACGAACATAAAGATTTTGAGGATTATCTGCACTGTAAAAGCCTGCTGTTTCAGCAATGCAGGATCGGGATATTGAATGGAGACGATGAACATTGTGAACAGATATTGGAGGGGCATACCTGTCAGGTGGAGACATTCGGACTGGGAGGGAATGGTCATCGGCAGAGTGTGGCAGATCTGCGTGCCGTAGATCTGAAGCTCTTAAAAGAAGACGGACGGCTGGGGGTGTTTTTTCGGGCAGAGGGGATTCTGGAGATGGATGTCAAGGCATATTTTCCGGGAACCTTCAGCGTATATAACGCTTTGACGGCACTGGCGATCTGCAGGCATTTTAACGTTTCTGAAGAAGGGATCCGCACGGCGCTTTTGCAGGCGAAGGTGAAGGGGAGGATCGAGATGATTCCGGTTTCGGATCAGTTTATCTTGATGATTGATTATGCGCATAATGCCATGGCATTGAAAAGCCTGTTAGAGACGCTGCGGGAATATGAACCGAAACGGCTGGTCTGCATGTTCGGATGCGGCGGAAACCGTTCCAAACTCCGCCGTTTTGAAATGGGAGAGGTCAGTGGACGGCTGGCGGATCTGACGGTGATCACTTCCGATAATCCGAGGATGGAGGAGCCGCTGGATATCATTGCGGATATCGTGACGGGAATCGGGAAGACGGATGGGGAATATATCACGATCCCGGACAGGAAAGAAGCGATCGCCTATGTGATCCGCAACGGACTTCCGGGGGATATTATCATTCTGGCTGGTAAAGGGCATGAGGATTATCAGGAGATCAAGGGTGTAAAATATCCGATGGATGAAAGGAAACTGATCCGGGAGATTCTGGAGGAAAGGGTGTAGAACCTCCGATGGATGTGCACGGATTTGCAGTGGAATTATGCTGCTTTACAGTGCCGGATGATATTGTGTGACGTGGATAGAAGGATGAAGATGAATCAATATGCTAATGTGATCGTTGATATCTCCCATGAAAAGGTAGACCGGCTGTTTCAATACCGGCTTCCTGAGAACCTGAGGCAGACAGCGAAGGTGGGAGACGAGGTGATCGTTCCGTTCGGCAAGGGGGATACGAAAAGAAAAGCGTATATTATGGAGCTGACGGATGAAGCCCAGTGGGATGAAAACCGTATCAAGGAGGTCATCTCGATCAATGAAAAGGCAGTCAGCGCAGAAGCAAAGACGATGCAGCTGGCGTACTGGATGAAAAATAATTACGGGTCTACCATGATTACGGCGATGAAGACTGTCCTGCCAGTGAAAAAGAGGATCAGAGAACAGCAGTATAGACGTTTACAGTGTATTGCAGGTGACGAGATGCTGACGGAACTGGCATCAAAATGCCATCCCATCCGTCAGGCTGCAAGACGGAGCCTTTTACAGGAGTTTTTATCCGTCAAGGAGCTGCCTTATCAGCTGGTGACCGGCAAGATGAATGTGGCGCCTTCGACGATCCAATCCTTAGAAAAACAGGGTATCCTGCAGGTCGTAACGACAAGGGAATATCGTAATCCCTTGCTGAGAAGTGACCGGAGGGTTGAGAAGCCGGTTCTTTCTGCAGAACAGCAGCAGGCGGTGGACGGCATCTTAAAGAGTATGCAGGAAACAGAACCGGGCGTATCGCTGCTGCATGGGATCACGGGAAGCGGTAAGACGGAAGTGTATATGGAGCTGATTGAAAAAAATATTTCCATGGGAAAGCAGGCGATCGTGCTGATACCGGAGATTGCGCTGACGTTTCAGACGCTGATGCGCTTCTATGCAAGGTTTGGCGACCGGGTTTCGGTGCTTCACTCCAGACTTTCTGATGGTGAGCGTTATGATCAGTATGAACGTGCCAGAACAGGTCAGCTGGATGGTGCAATCTCCGGAATCAGAACGATCGCCTGCTTTCCCATGGAAATATTCTTTTCGATCAGCTCCATATACACTTCCGTCTTGCCGCTTCCCGTGATCCCATGCAACAGCGATACTCCTNNAAGAACACGAGAACAGCTATAAAAGTGAAAAAATGCCCAAATACCATGCCAGGGAAGTGGCGGAATATATTGCGAAAAGGGAGCATGCCGCGCTGGTGCTGGGGTCTGCGACGCCGTCTATGGAATCCTACTATAAGGCAGTTAATGGGGAATACCGTTTGTATGAACTTAAGCGCCGTCCGCAGGGCGCAGTCCTTCCCCAGGTATATATTGCGGATATGAGGAAGGAACTGAAGGAAGGCAATAAAAGCT
>DLOP01000104.1:39392-40403 GCA_002478505.1 Lachnospiraceae bacterium UBA7481 | reverse complement strand
GATCATGCTGTTTATCAACCGCCGCGGCTATGCCGGATTTGTATCCTGCAGGGAGTGCGGTTATGTAGTAAAATGTCCTCATTGCGATGTATCCCTGTCGCAGCATCATGCAGGCGGCATGTATCAGAAAAGGGAGCAGAAGCTGATATGCCATTACTGCGGATATCAAACGGATATGCTTACGAAATGTCCGGAATGCGGATCGCCTTATATCGCAGGTTTTCGCGCCGGAACGCAGCGTATTGAAGAAGAGTTAAAAAAATGGTATCCTTCTGTCAGGGTGCTGCGCATGGATGCGGATACGACCCGGAAGAAGGAGGATTATGAAAAGATCCTGTCTTCTTTTGCGGCACATGAAGCAGACGTTCTGATCGGTACGCAGATGATCGTCAAGGGACATGATTTCCCCAATACAACGCTGGTTGGGGCGATCGCGGCGGATCTGTCGTTAAGCGTGGGAGATTACAGGGCGGCGGAAAGGACGTTCCAGCTGCTGGCTCAGGCGGCAGGCAGGGCAGGCAGAGGAGAGAAAAAGGGTGAGGTGGTCATCCAGACGTATCAGCCTGACAACTATGGCATCGTAAACGCCGCAAAGCAGGATTATCTCAGCTTTTATCAGGAGGAGCTCCTATACCGACGGCTGGCAGGTTATCCGCCGGTACAGCATATGCTGGCGGTACAGATCTTTGCAAAAGAGGAAGCGGAAGGGGCGGCGCTGGCGGAAAAGATTGCGGGGAAGATATCGGAAGAGATGCCGGAGAGGATGCCCGGGAAGATTGCGGAGAAGACACCAGGACTGTTGCCTGAGTGTAATGGAAAGGACCGGATGCAGCTCATCGGACCGGCGCCGGCAGCGGTTGCCAAGATCAATGATATCTACCGGACGGTCTTGTATATCAAGCATGAGAGTAAGCAGTTTTTGATCGCATGCAAGGACAGGATCGAAGAAATGATGAAGGAAATGATAAAGGACAACGAGCAGGGAGGGCAGATGCTGCAGTTTGATTTTGA
>DLOP01000104.1:30378-39333 GCA_002478505.1 Lachnospiraceae bacterium UBA7481 | reverse complement strand
CTCTTTGTTTGAAAATATATGTCCCAAAAATATCATAAATGAAATCATTTTTGGGACATATATTTTCAAACTTCGAGTTATGTAAACCTCGTGAACATATAATATTGCTAATGAGAGGAAAGGAAGTTACATTATGGCTATCAGGAACATCAGGGTAATGGGGGATGACGTACTTGAAAAAGTGTGTCGGGAAGTTAAGGAAGTAAATGCGCATACCAAAGAGCTGATCATGGATATGCTGGAGACCATGTATGATGCCAACGGCGTGGGGCTGGCGGCGCCGCAGGTCGGCGTCCTGAAACGGATCGCGGTGATCGATGTGACAGGTGAGGATCCCATTGTGCTGGTTAATCCAAGGATCGTAGAAAGCAGCGGCGAGCAGAGGGATTATGAAGGCTGTCTGAGCGTTCCCGGTAAGAGAGGGATCGTTACCAGACCGGATTATGTCAAAGTGGTCGCATTGAATGAGGATATGCAGGAGATCGAAATAGAGGGCAGGGAGCTTCTGGCACGAGCGATCTGCCATGAACTGGAACATCTGGACGGGCATCTGTATGTGGAACGGGTAGAGGAAGGACTAGAGGATAATCCGTCCGGTGAAGATGATGAATAAAGTCAACGGAGCGCGGATTTTTCATCGAATGTTACTGCAGTAAATCTGCTCTGACATGGAGGAGCAATAATCAGGGAGGTCGGGAATGGATATCGTATATATGGGGACACCGGATTTTGCGGTGCCGGCATTGGAAAAGCTTATCGAAGCCGGACATAAGATTACGGCAGTTGTGACGCAGCCGGACAGGCAGCGCGGCAGGGGGAAGGAAATCCTGTATTCCCCTGTCAAGGAATGTGCATTGAAATATGATATTCCGGTATTTCAGCCGGAAAAGATCAAAGCGCCGGAGGCAGTGGAGCAGTTAAGGTCTTATCAGACGGATATCTTTGTGGTGGCAGCTTTTGGACAGATACTTTCCAAGGAAATTCTGGAGATGCCGAGATATGGCTGTGTGAATATCCATGCCTCGCTGCTTCCCAAGTACCGGGGAGCGGCGCCTATCCAGTGGGCTGTCATTAATGGAGAGAATAAGACCGGCGTCACGATCATGCAAATGGATGAGGGATTGGATACGGGAGATATTATCATGCAGAGAGAAGTCCTGATCGCACAGGAGGAAACAGGGGAAAGCCTGTTTGAAAAGCTTTCCGTCCTTGGCGCCGAGCTTCTTGTGGAAACACTGGATGGAATCCGGCGCGGTAATGTGGTAAAAAGAAAACAGGACGCCTCATTAAGCACCTATGCAAGGATGCTCAAAAAGGAAGACGGACGGATCGAATGGAGCAGGACGTCGAAGCAGATAGAACAGCAGATCCGCGGAATGAATTCCTGGCCAAGCGCTTATACTATGTGGAACGGAAAAACATTGAAGATCTGGAAAGCACAGTGGAACCAGTCGGTTCATGCCCATGCACCGGGAACGATCCTTGCCGTAGAGAAAGAAAGCGTCACAATCGCCTGTGGCGAGGGTATGATCAGGATTCTGGAACTGCAGCTGGAAGGAAAGAAACGGATGTCTGTGAAGGATTTTCTGCTGGGGTACCATATGGAAGAAGGAAGCAGACTGGAATAATATACAAGCAAAGATATTAAGAAGGAGAGTGAACAATATGTTTTACATGTCAGATTATTTGTATATTTTGATTCTTATTATGGGTGTTGTATCCTTGGTGGCGTCAGCCCGCGTCAATTCTGTATTTAATAAATACAGCAAGACTCTCAGCATGTCAGGGATGACAGGGGAAGATACCGCAAGAAGGATGCTGCAGGCAGCCGGGATCACGGATGTTGTGGTATGTCAGGTTCCCGGGAAGCTGACGGATCATTATGATCCGATCAATAAGAAATTGTGCCTCTCAGAGGAGGTTTATGGTATGAGTTCCGTTGCGGCAGTGGGAGTGGCGGCTCATGAGTGCGGTCATGCAATACAACATCAGGAACAGTATCTGCCATTGACGCTGCGTTCGCTGATTCTTCCGGTGGCAAATATCGGCTCTAAGGTGTGGATCTGGCTGATCATTGCGGGTACGATATTCAGCTATAACCAGTTTCTGATCAATGTGGGGATTTTTGTATTTTCCTTTGCCGTAATATTTCAGGTAATAACGCTTCCTGTGGAATTTGACGCTTCCCGGCGTGCTATAAAGCTGACAGAATCTTATGGAATCCTGTCTTCTACGGAAGCCGGAGACTGTAAAAAGGTATTGCGGGCGGCAGCCATGACGTATGTGGCATCTGCGGCAATCGCGGTTCTGCAGCTGCTTCGTCTGATGGCGCTTTATGGGAGAAGACGAAGATAGTGTGAGAAGAACTTCTAACTGCTCGCAGCAATGGCTGCTTCGCAGAGAAGTTCTAAGTCTCACACCGAAAAACGCAAAGAGCGCGTTTTTCATTTTCTTCTGAGCCGCCGAAGGCGGCATAGGGGTTAGTGACGAAGGGGAGGCTGCAGATGGGCGGAAAAAAAGCTACGAAGACCCGGGCGATCGTTTTGGAGATATTAATGGAGCTTCTGCCTGAAAGGGAAACGGCTGCGCCTATCAAGGATAATCTTCTGATCAGAGATGTTTTGGATAAATATGATTACATGGATGTCCGTGATAAATCTTTTATCAAACGTCTGTCGGAGGGGTGCGTGGAACGAAAGATCACGCTGGATTATGTGATCGGTCGGTATTCCCGGACAGGCGTTGGAAAGATGAAGCCGGTCATATTAAATATCCTGCGGATGGGGGTATATCAGATCCTTTATATGGATACGGTGCCGGATTCCGCGGCTTGCAATGAAGCGGTCAATCTTGCGGTGGGTAAGGGATTCCAAGGGTTAAAAGGATTTGTTAACGGAGTTCTCAGAGCGGTCAGCCGGGAGAAAGAACAGATCGTCTGGCCTTCCAAAGAGAACATGGAGCAATATTTCTCCGTCAGATATTCCATGCCGGAGTGGCTGGTACATATGTGGTCCGAACGGTATGATGTGGAAACCGTGGATAAGATGCTGGCAGAGTTTCAAAAGCCCTCGCTACTCACCATACGGTTGAAGGAGACGCTGCCGAAGGGGCAGCAGGAGCAGTGGAAAGAAAAGGCTGCACTTCAGGGATGTTGTATCAGTGAGCATCCGTATCTGCCTTACGCTTACCGTCTGGAACATGTGGACGGGATCGCAAGGATTTACGGATATGAAGAAGGGATGTTCGCCGTACAGGATATCAGTTCCATGCTTGCAGTAGAGCTTGCCGGTATCCGGGAAGGAGATCTGGTCATTGACGTCTGCGCCGCTCCGGGCGGCAAGGCGATGCATGCGGCGGAGAAAACAGGTATCAACGGAGTGGTGGACGCCAGAGATATTTCAGAATATAAACTTGGATTGATCAGGGATAATGCGATGCGTCTGCATCCTGATATGATGGAAAAGGACAGGATAAGAATTCAGACATGGGATGCCGCGGTTTTGGATGAGTCGATGGTTGGAAAGGCAGATGTTGTAATAGCGGATCTTCCGTGTTCGGGACTTGGCGTGATCGGACATAAAGCGGATATCCGCTACCGTGTGACAGAAGAACAGATCAGAGACCTGGCTGCGCTGCAGAGAAAGATTCTGGGGACGGTTTACCGATATCTGAAGCCGGGAGGAATCCTGCTATATAGCACCTGCACCATCAGCGAAGAGGAAAATGAAAAAAATGCGGCGTGGATTTTAGAACAGCTGCCTATGGAGGCTGTGCCGCTGGAGACGGAGATACTGTTGAAAACAGGCATGTCGGAGGGCAGCAGTCAGCTCCAGCTGCTTCCTGGCATCCATCAAAGCGATGGATTTTTCATAGCAAAATTCAGAAGAAAGCAGGACGGATGTTGAAGGATATCAAATCTTTGACCTTAGAAGAATTAAAGGAAGAAATCAAGGGTTTCGGGGAAAAAGAATTTCGTGCCACACAGCTTTATGAATGGATGCATAAGAAGTTAGCTGTTTCTTATGAGGAGATGACCAATCTGTCCAAAGCGTTCCGGGAAAAGCTTGGCCAGGAATATTCTTTTGCTACACTGCGTATGGTAAGGGAACAGATTTCCCAACAGGACGGCACAAGAAAATACCTGTTTCAGCTATCGGACGGCAATCTGATCGAAACGGTCCTGATGAAATATCATCATGGCAATTCGGTCTGCATCTCTTCTCAGGTGGGCTGCAGGATGGGCTGCAGATTCTGCGCGTCAACGCTGGATGGACTGGAACGCTCCCTGACGGCATCCGAGATGCTGGAACAGATCTATGAGGTCACCCGTCATATCGGAGAAAGAATCTCCAATGTTGTGGTGATGGGGATGGGAGAACCGCTGGATAACTATGATAACCTGCTGAAGTTTCTTAGGATGGTCAGTGATGAACATGGTCTGCATATCAGCCAGAGAAACCTGACGGTTTCTACCTGCGGTCTCGTACCGGGGATGCGGAAGCTGGCGGATGAAAAACTGCAGATCACGCTGGCATTGTCGCTTCATGCGGTCACTGATGAGAAGCGCCGGGAGATCATGCCGATCGCAAACCGCTACAGCATAGCAGAATTGATGGACGCGTGCGCCTATTATTTTGAACAGACCGGAAGAAGGATCACCTTTGAATATTCGCTGATTGGCGGTGTCAATGACAGTGAAGAGGAAGCGGAGGCCCTTGCGGGGTTGGCTGCGCCGCTCCACGCCCATGTGAATCTGATTCCCGTAAATCCTGTCAAAGAGCGGAATTATCAAGCTTCCGGGCGCGCATCTGTAGAAAACTTTAAAAACAGGCTTGAAAAAAGACAGATCAATGTCACCATAAGGCGGGAAATGGGCCGTGACATCGACGGTGCATGCGGTCAGCTTAGGAGAAAGAAATTGAAGGCAGAGCAATATTGATAGAGGATGAAAGAATATTTATGAAAAGAGAGGACTAATAATATGATGTATCCATATACAACATTAAATGATGATACAGAGATTACGCATTCGGAGATGATGCTAGATGGTAAAGTAAAGGTATATATAGAAACTCCTGATTTAAAGGATGGATTTCATAATGCAACATGCTATTTGCCAGAATATTCATGGGAAGACGTGAATGGATATTCTGACGCCGAGATGGATTATTTTAAAGAGTTTGTCCGTAATAATGCTCATTTGATGATGGAGTTTTCTAAAGAAGGAGGTATATTAAATGCCTCAAATTTTTAGGATTGGATCATATATAATTTATTTCTGGTCAAACGAAAATGATCCACTTGAGCCGGTTCATGTACATATTGCAAAGGGAAAAGCAACAGCAAATGCAACGAAAATTTGGATAACAAGTTCAGGAAAAGCTTTACTTTGTAATAATAATTCCCGTATTCCACAGCGGACATTAAATAATATGATAAGATATATTGAGGCAAACAGTAATATTGTAATCAATATGTGGTGTGCACAATTTGGAGAAATTAGTTATTATTGTTGATATAACAAAACTCCGAAAATGTATTTTATGGATACATTATCATGGGGATATTGTTTAAAGGAAGAATATCGCTATGAATGAAATGGTAAAAAATGAACAGGAAAAGAAATCCAATAATGGGGTTTGGTTAAGCTGTCTGGTTACGCTGATTGTTCTGGCGGTTATTGCAGGATTCATGATTTCACTGGTGACGCATATTTATTGGCTTACGGTAACGATTGCGGGATGTTTTCTTTTGGCTCTGGACTGCATATTATTGATTGGGGAGTTTGAAAAACAACGAAAAAGAAATTTTATATTTCCACTTATCATTTTGGCTGCCGGTGGCTGCGCAGTTATATGCGGAATAATGTTGAAAATCGATCCTGATGGTTTCAAAGATTTTGCCCTAAAAAATACACCGCTTGCGTTTTTGCTTTTGTTTTTATTTTCGGGAATCGGAATCATTATTTCCGCGCTGATCGAACCTGCGCGGAAACGCCGTTGCTGCACCGAAAAGGTAATGGGAGTCTGCGTTGATTTACAAGTGGGTTTAACTGCGTCAAGCGGCCGTCGGAGATCCCGCGTTCCTATTTATGAATTTTACTATGCAGGCGAGACACATCGTATCGCGGAAAGCACTTATTCCAATTTTGCAAATCCGCAAATTGGTGCGAAGCGTGAAATATATGTGGATACGGAATCCCTTGACGAAATATATGAACCGATACGTTCCCGCAAGCTCAACATAATGACTTGCGGACTCGGCATCTGCTTTGCCGCAATGGCATTATTGGGCTTAGTCATGGTGTATGCTGTGAAATAAAAATAACATGATTTATAAAGATAACAGAAGATGAGAGATCAGAAAGGCAAGCGGTAATATTGATAAACGATATGTGGCTTGTCCTTTTCTTTTTAATATGTTAGAATACTTTATGGTTTAGTGGAAGGCGGCAGGCGGAATCATGCAGTTACATTCATATTCTATTACGGATATTGGAAAACAACGACAATTGAATCAGGATTATGTATTTACTTCAGAGGTTCCCATGGGACCCTTGTCGAATCTTTTTATTGTGGCGGACGGCATGGGAGGACACAAAGCGGGGGAGTATGCTTCCAAATGTACGGTAGAGACGATCATAGAGGATATCAATGCATACCAGGGCCCTGCGGTGATCAGGGCGCTTACGGAGGCGATACAACATGCCAATACAAAGATCAGACAGGTAGCCGCCAGTGATATCAATTATCAGGGGATGGGCACTACGTTGGTGGCAGCGACTTATCAGGAGGATATTTTGTATGTGGGTAATGTCGGAGACAGCAGGCTGTATATCATAGGCGACGGTATCCGGCAGATCACGACGGATCATTCACTGGTGGAGGAGATGGTCCGGATGGGAGGATTAGAGCGGAGCCGGGCAAGGACGCATCCCGATAAGAATATCATCACCAGAGCGATCGGAGTCGTGGATGTTGTAGACGTTGATTTCTTTGAAGTCGAGGATTTAAAGGAAGGGGACATTATCCTGATGTGTTCCGACGGATTGTCCAATATGCTGGAGGATGACGAGATTGAAAAGATCGTGAACGCAAGAGGAACGCTGGAGGAGAAAGCAGATCAATTAGTAGCGGCAGCAAACCGCAATGGCGGTAAGGATAATATCGCAGTTATCCTGATTGAAATGTTGTCAGATGAGGTGATACATGATTAAAGTAGGAATGATGATTGCAGATCGGTATGAGATTCTTGAAAAGATCGGAACAGGCGGCATGAGCGATGTGTATCGCGCAAAAGATCATAAGCTGAACCGGTATGTTGCAGTCAAGGCATTAAAACAGGAGTTTGGGGAAAACAGGGATTTTGTCTCTAAGTTCCGCGTGGAGGCGCAGGCGGCGGCAGGACTGATGCATCCCAATATCGTGAACGTATATGACGTCGGAGAGGAAAACGGCAGTCATTATATTGTCATGGAACTGGTGGAAGGCATTACTTTGAAAAAGTATATTGAAAAGAAAGCGCGCCTTTCCGTGAAAGAGGCGGTCAGTATTGCTATCCAGATGGCGATGGGAATTGAGGCGGCGCATAATAACCATATCATCCACAGGGACATCAAACCGCAGAATATCATTATCAGCAAAGAGGGAAAAGTCAAGGTGACAGATTTCGGCATTGCAAAGGCTGCCACCAGCAATACGATCACTTCCAATGTGATGGGAAGTGTGCATTATACCTCACCGGAACAGGTAAGGGGCGGATTTTCAGATGAAAAGAGCGATATCTATTCCTTGGGCATAACTTTATTTGAGATGCTGACGGGGCGTGTGCCGTTTAACGGCGAGACCACGGTTGCAGTAGCAATCAAGCATATTCAGGAACAGATGCCGTCTGTCAGGGAGTTTGTGCCGGAGATTCCCATCAGTGTGGAACAGATCGTTAAAAAATGTACGCAGAAAAGTCCGGACCGCAGATATCAGTCTGCACCGGAGCTGATCGAGGATCTGAAAAAATCCCTGATCAGTCCGGATGAGAATTTTGTCAGGCTGGATGAAACCGATGCCAGTGGGGCAACGAAGAATGTTTCGGATGAGGAAATGCGGCAGATCAAATCTGCTGCACATCCTAAGAATCCGCAGTTAGAGCAGATCCCTGTCAGAAATCAAAGCCATTATGACGATATGGCCGAGCAGGAGATGGAAGAATACCCCAGAAAAAGAAGCGGCAGGGAATACATACCGGACGATTATCATGGAGACTATCAGGAAGATTATCAGGGGAATTACCCTGAGGAGGCGGATCTTGGTGAGATATTAGTGGAAAGAAGAAAGAAGCCGTCTTCTGCAAGACCTTCGGAAAGCAGATCCGGTGACAGGAGCAATTCAGGAAATAAGAGTTCCGGAAAAAAGAGTTCTGGAAAAAGCAGTTCCGGTAAAAGTGGTTCCGGTAAAAGCAGTTCCGGAAAAAATACCTCTAATCGGAATGGCTCCGGAAAAAATAGCCCGGGGAAAAGTAATACAGCTAAAAATGCCTCCGGAAAAAACAATTCCGGGAAAAACAGCGCAGGCGGCCGGAAAAACAGTTCTTCCAAACCGAAGGGAAGAAGAATGGAAGAGGAAGAATATGATCCTAAGACAGAATTTCTGACGACTGTCATGATCGTTGTCGTGGCGGTGATTGTGGGATGTGTGTTCTTGTACTTTGTGGGAAGTGCAGTCGGTATCTTTGATTTGACTGGCACGGAGCAGGAACAGGACGGCACGCCGGTATCTATGATCGCGGTTGTCGGAAAGCCGGCGGATGAAGCGGCAACAGCGCTGCGTGCATTGGGTTTTGACGTCATATCGGAATATCAGGAATCTAATACGGTAGCTGCGAATCTTGTTATTTCCGCTTCCGCGCGGGAAGGCGAGATGCTTGCTTACGGCAGTCAGGTGACCCTGCAGATCAGCAGCA
>DLOP01000104.1:0-30330 GCA_002478505.1 Lachnospiraceae bacterium UBA7481 | reverse complement strand
AAAGCGAGGGATTTGTTGTCAATATATCACAGACAAATTCGGACACTGTTCCGAGAGATCAGGTTATCTCACAGAATCCCGCAGCAGAAACCCGCCTTGCCAGAGGGACCGTTGTAGAACTGGTAATCAGCCTTGGGGCTGAAGTAGTGGAGGTGAAGGTCCCGGATATTAGGAATAAGACAGAGGATGAAGCAATACGCATGCTGGAGGAGATGGGCTTGACCGGTACGGCGGTGGATCTGGAATATAGCGATACGATTGAAGAAGGGCGTGTGACATATCAGAATTATTCTCCTAATGTGACTGTCAAGAGCGGTACGGAGATAGAGTTTAAGCTGAGTATGGGTGTGGAACAGGTATATTATAATTGTCTTACGACGGTGAGTGCTCCGCCGAATTATCCCGGCGGTGATGCTGTGGTAGTATTAAAGGCAATGGATGGCACCCAGTTATGGTCTACTACTACGGCTGCGTTTCCTTTGGAAATCAATGTGACCAATATATTTGCGAAATCTTCCGGTGAAATATTTATTACGTATAATATCATCAAGCAGGAAAATGTAGTGGGAGAGGATGGCAGCGTAACGGTGCAGAATGTTCCGGAACTGGTTACTTCCGACCCTATCCCGGTTACATTTATTAAATTACAGTAGGTGACGGATGTTTGAAGAAAATGCTGTTTATGAAGGCAGGATCGTAAAGGGGATCGCAGGATTTTACTACATTTATGTGGAAGGGCACGGACTGGTGGAATGCCGCGCCAAGGGGGTATTCCGGAAAGACGGAATAAAACCCCTTGTGGGCGATACGGTCAGCCTGACGATTACGGATGCAGCCAAAGAGCAGGGGATCATTCATGAAATCAAAAATAGAGCAAGCAGTCTGATCCGGCCGGAGGTTGCCAATGTGGATCAGGTGCTGCTCTTATTTGCTTATTATGCGCCAAGACCCAATATCAATCTTTTAGATAAATTTCTGGTATCAATGGAAATGCAGGAGATTCCGGTAGTTCTCTGTTTTAATAAGATGGATCTTGCGACGGAGGAAGAACGGGCGGAAATGATGGATATTTATGCAGGCTGCGGCTGCGAGCTTTTAGAGATCAGCGCGGCATCAGGGGCTGGCGTGGAAAGACTGCATAAACTTTTGGAAGGAAAGACGACGGCACTGGCAGGACCCAGCGGTGTGGGTAAGTCAACGCTGACCAATGCGCTCTGCCCGGAGGCCGGAATGGAGACCGGGGAGATCAGCCGGAAGCTGGAACGCGGAAAGCATACGACGCGACATTCGGAATTATTGCATTTGGGAAACGGAACCTATCTGATGGATACGCCGGGATTTTCGGCGCTGATGTTAGATGCGTTATCCTATGAAGAATTGGGGAATTATTACCGGGAGTTTTATCCCTATGTGGGTGAATGTCATTACCAACCCTGCAGTCATATTCATGAACCGGAATGCGGGGTACGCCGGGCGGTGGAGGAGAAGAAGATCCATCCGAAGCGGTATGAAAGCTATCGGCAGCTATATGAGGAACTAAAGGATCGGAAAAAATATTAGATATAAAGATAAATTTTTGCTAACTGCAGGATCTTTTGAGATTCAGCAGTTATTTTTATATTTAATAAGAGATAGACGAAGTTGTAACATATGTATTATAATCCTACAGAATACTAGGTGATATTGCCCAAATTACATATTGTAGAAAAAAAGAAAATAACATATAATGAAAGAGAAAATCACGATAAATGAAATATTCGGATTCTAAAAACATAAAAAAATTTTAGGAACAAACAAACGGACAACTATAAGATTTTTCTGAATACGGAAGAAACCAGAGTATGAATGAAGAGAGATTAAGAGGGCTTGATATATAACCTGATTTAGAAAATCCCATTTGATATCTTATTTTTGATTACATTTGTTCCTGCGGCGTGGATTCGCAGGTTACGGAAAGGTAGGGATATTCATATGATACATTTTGCGCCGTCTATTTTATCGGCGGATTTTACACAGTTGCAGAAGGATATTGACGACGTCCAAAGAGGCGGTGCAGATTATCTGCATTTTGATGTGATGGATGGTATATTTGTTCCGGCGATTTCCTTTGGCATGCCGGTTTTAAAATGCATTGCCAAGAAGACGGAACTGTTTCTGGATGTACATCTGATGATTGTAGAACCGGAGCGTTATTTGGAGGAATTTATTAAGGACGGCGCGGATCTGGTGACGGTCCATCTGGAGACACTAAAGGAGCCGGAAAAAGTGATAAAGCAGATCCATGATCTGGGCGCTAAGGCAGGACTTGCGATCAATCCGGAGACGCCTGCGGAACAGATCCGGCCGTATCTTACGATGATCGATATGGCGCTTGTAATGTGCGTTCATCCGGGATTTGGGGAGCAGGCGTATCTTCCCTCTTCGGATGAGAAGATTGCACAGATCGCGTCATGGATCCGGGAGGACGGGCTTTATGTCGATCTTGAGATTGACGGCGGCATTAAGATGGATAATGTGGAGAAAGCAGTTTCGCTTGGCGCAAATGTGATTGTTGCCGGGTCTGCTGTATTCCATGGAGACACTGTTGGCAATACCGAACGTTTTCTCGAAAAGATCAGCAAAAGCGGGGCGCAGAACTTGTTCTGTGACAGAAGGAGCTAATTTCCATTTGAACCGTTGAAGACGGCATAGGGGTTTATAAAGAGAATATTTACTATATCAAAAATGAAGGAGATTACAGAATGGAATTGCAAAAACTCAGTTCAAATGTCAACAAACGAGCCAGTCAGTCGATCCGAAGAATCATCTTCGGGTTATGTTTAGTAGCCGGAATAGCGGTGCTTGCAATTATTATTACATACACAGTTAAAAATAATAGTAAGCAGGTGCAGTTATTTAGTTCGCAAATAGATAATACAATGTCAGAAAAAATAGCATTTATCAATACTGTTGCGACAGGAGCTTCTTCCGGCGTAGCGGATTTTGATTATTATTCGTATGTGGACGCGATGGTGGAACAGTATGATGATGTATCGGCAGTATATGTTTGCGTTGAGAAGGACGGTGTGATCTATCAGGATGGAATTATGACTTATATGTCAGGTGGATGGCTGCCGCCTGAAGATTTTGTAGTATCTGAGCGTTCCTGGTACTTAGGCGCGTTAGATACGGATGGCGTGTATGTGGCGGAGCCATACATAGATGAACAATCCGGGGGCATCTGTATCACTCTTTCGAAAGCGATTTATAACGGTGATACCTTCATTGGCGTAGCCGGATTGGATATGTATATGGATGATCTGGTTACACTGATCGAAAGTTCATACAGCGGTGGGGATTATGTGTTTTTAGTATCCAATGAAGGGACTATTTTAACACATCCGAATGAAGAGATTGCGCTGAGCACTGAAAAAAGCACGACGGTATCAGATGCTTTGGACGGAAAATATAAAAGCGTATGCGAAGAAAATTTAGTAACAAAACTAATTTTGGATTATAATGGCGAATTAAAATTCGCGATCTGTAACGTTTCGGAAACCACAGGCTGGAATGTGATCGCTGTGATCTCCCTGACGTGGGTCCTCATAGTGATTGCTGTGATCATTGTACTGACAGTCGTATTTGGTTTTGTGATTGAAAGAATGGCAAAACAGCAGTTGACCAATGGAATCAATCCGATGTTTTCCCCGCTTGAAGAACTGGCGGCAAATGTGAGCAAAATATCAGAAGGTAAATTGGATTACGTTTTTCAGGTAGATGAACAATCGAAGGAAGTAAATGCACTGTCCGTAGCGCTTAATGATACCATGAAAGGATTGCAGCATTATATTTCAGAGATTACCAATACGGTGACTTCCATTTCGGAGAAGAACCTGAATTTTAATATTGACGGAGAGTATGCGGGAGACTATGAAAAAATAGAAACGGCGTTGATCAGTATTGTGAATGTGCTGAATGAAAGCTTTGCGGAAATCAATGAGCAGGCGGCAACGGTACTCCAATATTCGGAAAACCTGTCAGACACGAGTGAAAGCGTTGCCAATGTGGCGACAATGCAAAGCGAGGCGGTTATCAATGCTTCCAATGAAATGAAGAATTTGACAGACAATATGGAGCAAATCGCCGAGCTTGCGGTTTCTATCAAAGCCAATACGGATGATGTAAGCGAGCGTCTGGCGGTTGGAAATTCGGAAATGAATGAACTGGTTGTGGCGATAGACGAGATCGCAGGCTGCTATAATGAAATTGCCGAATTTGTGACAGAGATCAATGCAATCGCTGACCAGACCAATCTCCTTGCGTTAAATGCGTCAATAGAAGCTGCAAGAGCAGGGGAAGCCGGTAAAGGATTTGCGGTAGTTGCCGATGAAATAGGTACGCTTTCCGCCAGCAGTTCACGGGCAAGCGCGAGAATACAGGATGTGATCGCACATTCCCATACATCTGTTGAAAAAGGAAAAGAACTTGTTGCGAGAACAGATAAAACGATTTCCGACAGTGCGGATTTTTCAGCCAATAATACACAGATCGTTGACAAAATAGTTAATTATGTTGAAACACAGAAAAATTCTGCGGATGAAATTTCTGCAAATATCAGAAAGATCAGTGAAATGGTGGAGGATAATGCTGCAAGCGCCCAGGAAAACTCCGCAATTTCGGCAGAATTAGGTGACTGCGCGCAAATGCTGATGAATACCATTGCGCAATTTCAGCTGAAAAAATAAGGACTGCCGGATGAAAGGAGCTTTTGTTATATTAATATATTAAGGAGGTCAAACAATGACAAAAGAACAGTACAATTCGCTTGAATCATATCAAAAGGAAGTGTATGACAAGTGGAACAAAGGTAACAGGATGGCGCTTTTCACGGGCTGGATAATAGGAGTGATCGCAGCCATTGCTTGGCTGCGAGTGATGATGGAGGCATCGGGAGTGGACTCGGTCAGCGGCTTTAGCGATATAGGTGGCTTCATATTTTCCGCAGTAATAATTGGTATTGTGGTCGGAGGTTTTTTGCCTGGAATGGCGCATTTGGGGTATCTGTTTAAGAAAATTAAGCTTGACACCGCCTTATTGCTTATATTAGTGTTTGGTATTTTTGTCCTTTGTGTGTATATTTTTATCTTGGCACTCATTATGTACACGGGTTGGATATTCTTCATTATCGACACGATACTGTTCATACTGAGGAAACCGCTGATCTACAGGATGGAAGATAAACGTGTCCTTGCCAAAGCTATGGAACAAGCGGTGCTCTATCAAGATGTGGTGCCGTCTCAAACTGCTCCGTCAACCGCCGATCAGCTGACTGAGCTTAATCAATTGCTGAGCAGCGGATTGATCACACAAGAGGAATTCGATGCAAAAAAAGCGGAGATATTGGCAAGAATGTGACTTCCGATATACACTTTGGTATAGCCTTAAATTGAAGATGGACGGAAGACTTTACCATAGAATTTATCTCGTGACTGAATGGGAGCGTGACTGGGGCCCGAGGCGTGAAAAAAGAGAATTTCTGCTGGATGATGCTACGGGGGAGATAAGTGAGAAATAAGAGAGGGATAAGAGAGATATAAGTGAGAAATAAAAAGGTAACATGATTAACTAAAGGTCAAGCAGGATTATTTTTAATGATAGATCGCCGGAAAAGGATTATCTGCGAAAAGGAGTTGAAAAATGAAGATAATGTCTGTCGTGATACCTGCACATAATGAGGAAAAATATGTTGCAAGGTGCATTAGATCGGTAAAGACTGCCGCTGAGTACTATGGCGGTACTGTTGAGATCGTTGTTGTATGTAACCGATGTACAGACAGAACGGCGGATATTGCTCAAAAATATGGTGCAAAGGTAATTTCCAACGAGGACAGATGTATCGCAAAGGTCAGAAATGCAGGAATAACCGCTGCAAGCGGAGATGTGATAGTAACGATCGACTGCGATAACCGAATGACAAAAGGCACTCTTAAAGAGATCGCCTGTCTTCTTCAGACGGGGAGATATATCGGAGGAGGTGCGCCTATCCGCTTTGAGAGATATTCTTTTTCGCTGTACTGCAACGATCTGCTGTGCAGGCTGTCATTTGGTGTCACGGGGCTTTACTGCGGTATCTTCTGGGCTGAGAAAAAGACTTTTCAGGCGATTGGCGGATTTGTAGAGAAAAAAGTAATGGAGGACGCTGCAACTGCCAAGGCGTTAAAAGCATACGGCAAAAGCAAAGGCAAGAAATATACCGTCCTTCGCAAAAATGTACTCATCAACTCAACAAGAAAATACGATGACATGGGCGATTGGCTCTATTTTAGGCTAATGATCAAGAATGCAGGTGCATTTGTAAAAGCTGCTTTTGGAGACAATCAGGAACTGGATATACTGTTTGATAAATTATTTTACGATTACAATGGTTAGTACGTAAAAATGATATTTCAACCATCATCTATTAACGTTAATAAATTTATGTAATTTCGCTTGTTTTTACATTACCTTATTCATGAGTTTTTTGACATATATACTTATTTATAATGTAATCAAGATGGATTTTTAAAAAACAGGTTTTTCATTTTTATTTTACATATAAATATGGAAACAACCAATATTTCTATCCATGAAAGGAAAGAAATCCATGATTATATTAAAAATTCTCGGCATTATCGTGCTAATTTTTATTGCATACCTTGCAATAGTCCTATTTCTCGGCAATTTTATCCTTATTCCTCTAAGCATGTTATTCGGGCAGATAAAAGCAAGAAGATTCTGGAAAAAGGAAAGACCAAACATTTGTAAGCAGTTAAAAGCGGAAGGACTTACGGATGAAGAAATCGAACAGTTTACGCCAAAGGACTTTGATAGATTCATTAACATGGATTCAAAGGATTTAGATGAAATTGCCCGACAGATAGAAAAAAAGAGAGACCGTGAAGCAATGGAATCAATCATGACGGAAATATATAGGAAAAAAGATGAAATATTCACGGAAGAATAATCCTATAAGATAAACTGCTTTAAATGCGGTTTTTAAAATATCCTGCCGGTTGATAGCCACGATCATGTAGTTCCATTGTGATGCGGCGGTATCCATACCGTCCCGGATTTTCATGGTAAATGGCATGGATTTCTTCTTTTATGGCAGCATATTTATCCGGTTTTTGCATCTGTTTTACATAGTAATAAAAGGAATATTAAAAGAGCAGCTGTTTTTCGGATAGATGCACCTGTATTATGCATATATTCTACAACAGAGACCTTAAAATCACCAGTATAGGTTCCGTGTTTAGTAATTAATCCGGCCATGCCACGCTCCTCGTAAGCATCTCTCCATTTTCGGATATCGCCAGAGGAAGCATGGTATTCTTCAGCTAATTTTTTATACCGATACCTCCTTTTAAATATCGTTCTACAGTTTCTAACTTTAGTTCTGTTGAGTAGTCTTTTGTTTCAGCCGGCGTTTCAGGCGAGCCGCCTTTTGAATCTTCTGTATCTGGATTCATAAATTTTGTAAAATCCATATCATAATTTCCTTTTATTCTGGATTTTCCCGTTTTTAACGAATCGTCATATTTGTATATGTGAAATTAAAAAAAATTAAATAATGGAATATGGACTAAAAAAATAAAAAAGGTACAATATATAAAGAATGAAGTATTTTTTACATATATTAAAGCAAGAGGAAAATGTTTATGAAGAAAGATAAATATATGGATAAAAATGAGAGTACGCTTGAAGATGAATACATGGAGAAAAACAAGCTTATACAGGATGTGCCGGAGAATATCGGCAACGGAATGAATATTCCTGCAGAAGAATGCGCGTATCCGCAGGCTTTTTTGAGAAGAGTAGTTATGATGCACAGAGAAATGTTTCTGGAGTTTTATGAAAGCACGGATTTTAACAGGGAATTTTATAGGATTATTAAACATTATCTCCTTATTTCCGATATTGGATCCAAAAAAGATTTTATGGATAGCAGGATATTCAAGGATAATAAGGTGCTTCTTTCTTCATGGGTATATGATATAAAAATGTCTGCTCTTGAAATTGAAGACATTATTTTTGAGACATGGGTTCAGGAGAACGGTCCGGTATCCCCCCAAATGGAGAAAGCGGAGACGAAGGAGCTAAATACCGACATTATCCTGTGGATGGCTGATGTTTATGTCCTTTTGTCCTGGGCTTATAAAATCCCTTTTCCCTGCCTTCTCTGTTTTGAACCGGAAGCGCTTTATGAATCATACAAAAGCGAAAGATTTATGGAAATTACGGTCTGTGATGCCGTAAAACTTATATACAGCAAACATTATAAGCCTCTGAAAGAAAAATGGCAGCAATATCTGCTGTAAAATTATCCGTATTTTAGTTGTAAAGAGAAAGAGCAAAAAAAGCGAGAAAGCGAACACGAAATCTAGTTATTTTTTGTGGAGTTTGAGGACAGAAAAAAAGAGGAAATTGAATTGAACCCCTTTCTTTATACTTTGATTTAAACTCCGGCAGGCTTCTTTTGGGCATTTTCCGTTTCTGCACTTTGTTCGTTAAAATTATACATATCCAAAAATATACCATAACCAAAAACTTCTTTCATGTCATGGAATTATATGTCAGAAAAATATTACAAATCCAAAATAAAAAAATAACGGTTTAAATATTATAATTATTTTATGATACGCGCAGAATAAATAGTAACTCATAACAATAATAACATTTTAAAGTACGTAGTACGGATAAAAGATTTTTGATTATGTAGCTTTGTTCCGTATGCTGTTAAATTATTTATTGGCATTTAATTATTTATAATAATTTTTTTTTAAACATATACCTTTGACGGATAAATCTGCTGAAAATATACACAAAGAGGAGAAAGTAATGCTGGAAAAATGTATTATTTACACTAACGAGAAATGTTTTGATGTGATGAACAAAAATGGGGAGATTTTAGAAAATGATATTGTCTATATTGGTCCATACAATCTGGACATCAAAGCGCTGGATTACCTGTTAAGGTTTAGACAAAACAATGCCACTCGTCCTGATGCCGTAGTACCTGACGTTATTGCAAATATTATCAAAAAAAACCTACAGGTTTATCAGGACTATGATACCATGCTCGCCTTTGCGGATGATTTTGAGTATGAAGCAGCCGTGTTTTCGCAGCTATCTCCGGAGGAAAAAGAAAAAGTCCTTTATTCAGGATTGGGCATTAAGGAGTTTCACCTTGACTGTTACCCGAAAGACGGCAGAGGCAGAAAACGCACACGCATCAACATAGACGGACGGCAGGCATTCTTGATGAAACAGAAGGGAGATAAGGTCAGAAAACGCGCATCCCGCGGAAATACAAAAAAAGCCCAGATAGAAAAATTATATAGCATATATAAGAATCTGGCTAAAGAGATTAAAGAAAAATACAACGCTGATCTCACGCCGGCTGAATTTGACGCCGTATGTGTTCTGCTTACCAATCTAAACCCGCAGTCATCCAACAGAAAGGCGGCAGAAAAATTCTCCTGCTATCCAAACTGCATTAAAATGGGAGTTGCCCTTACGCTGCTTCAGTTGACCAGAAATATTGAAATTTCCAATTATGCGGCAGATATCCTGGCTCCGGAATTTCAGATGATTACGGAATATATGATAACCAAACCCTCCGCCTCGTTCAAAGGACTTATGAAAGAAGAGCAGACCAAGGATGCAAAAGATTCCCATGTAAAATAGAATTGAGTCGGACAAATTTAGAATAATGATTTTTTTAGTGTAAAAAATTTTTATTTTTGACATATAGGGATTGAAACAAAAAATGAAGTAAAAAGGAGATTACCCCACATGATAAAGACAATGAAAAGAAAAACTGCGGCTTTTTTAAGCTGTATCATGCTTTTAGCCATTTTGGCCGGATGCAGCGTAAGGGATGAAATATCCCCGGATACATATATGGTCATATCCGTTTCGGCGGAACAGCTGATGCAGTCTCAAGTCCCCGTTCCTATTAAATCCATTGATGAACTTTATAAAATTATCGGCGTCAAATCTTACGGAGGTTATAATTTTCTGGAATTGGAGCCGGGAGAAGCGCTTTTGCAGCAGGGGATAGAAAATACGACGCTTTATGTCAGTGACGAAAGATATTTCAACGCGCTGGCTCAGGCAAAAGACATCATCTATATTGACCCCACAATGGCATATATAACGGATTCCGCCATGGTATATCAGGCAGTAAAGTCACAGCTTTTATCAGATTATACTTATGACACGTTGATTGACCTGATTGATTTTGACAGCAAATATTTCCTGACGCCAAGAAGCGTATCCGAAAGCATGGCTGACGCAGAAACACAGGACGATATGGAAGTTTTACCGGAACCCCCTGTTGATGATAACATTCTGGAGAATGTGGAGGCACAGGAAGAAATCGCAGAGGAAACAGGGGATATTCAGCCGGAAGAAAATATAGAGGAAAATACGGAAGAAACTGAGCCTGTTTCGGAGGACCTTCCATTAGACGACCCCGAAGAATTTTTGAATGGTCTGTATTCTGATAAGGCGCTGGAAATGCGTGCGTCGCTTCAGTTTATCATAGACGATTACTATACGCGTTATATGTATCAGGCATCATCCGCACAGGTCAGATACAGTGAAGCGGAGCTTTCAAGTATTATCACGACTTATATGGAGTTCCGTAACTTTGCGATTTATTCCGATATCATTATTTACAGTCTGGAGGACGAATGCCTTGGTGATTATACCGCGTCGCAGTTAAACAGTTATTATTGTTATATTAACGGCATCAATGCCTCCTATGACCTGCAGAACGGCTATGGGACATTGAGCGAACTGCTCCCGGGCGTCGTTTATGAAACACAGGCACATGATAATCAAAACGGCAATTTTACCATCCACATAAAGAATGATACAAAACAGCCGGTTTATCTGCATGTTTCATCCAATTCCATCTCAGCGGATGTTGTGTTTTTAACGGATACCTTTAAGCTGACGGGATACTATCCGGAAAATGAATGGTCAAACAACGGACAGGACATTATCTATGTATTTTGGTATGAGATTTATGAAAGTGATGAACAGTTGGCAGCCGAAACCGTAAAAAATCCAGATACTCTTTTATTAAGCACGCTTGTCCCGGATGAAAAGGGGCGGTATGAAAATATCATATCACAGTATAAAATCATTATCAATGACACAAAAAACACATTCATACTGACCTCTGATACAAAGGAAGAAGAGATTTTTGCTCCCGAAAAAGTCATTCTGGTACATCCGGAAATGTATTCGTATTTTAAAATAACCATACAGAAAGAAGAGGAATAAGGATTGACGGTGTGGAGAGCATTGAGCCGGATATTTATTATAAAGTGTTTTTGAATTATTTTTTTACATATATAGAAGCAGGGCAATAACACATATAAGGAGTACATAAAATGAAACAATTAACAGGCGCGGCAACCAGACTGCAGTATTATGATATGACAGTCCTCGATTTTGATGACATGGAGAGGATTAACGACATTATGCTGTTATACTGTAAAAATAAAGACACGGATGCAGTGTTCAAAATACGCCCGTATTTTACGGATTACCGTCCCGCATGCAGATATGAGGAATTTGTAAAAAAGCTGTCAGCTTTTATCCCCGAAAAAGAATATGTCTTTTTCTGCAATAATGAAAAAGAAAATATCGAAATATCCGGGTTGATTTTCCGGTCCCCGAAAAATAAGAAACAGCTCGCTCTTTTTTATGTTTCGGATAACGATGCCCAGTATGCGGATATCGTTGATATTCACAGAATCACACTGCCCGAAATCATAAAAAATGAAGATGCACTTTGGTATTGCGCGGAAATCGACAAAGCGCCTCTTGATATCGCAATGGAGAGAGAGAGCAGGTCGCTTATGGAAGCATTCTGCCTGCAATAAAAAATATATCAGGATATATGGAGGAAAGAAAAATGAAGAAAAAATTATCCAAATTTTTAAGCATTTTATCAGGTATCATAATTTCAACCTTACTCTTATTGCCGGGAACCGTTTTTGCGGCATCCGTAGAAGAGACGGAAGAAACCGGACAGGAAGAAGGCGTTACGGAAGCTTACGCATCCGGGGAAAATACCGCGGAAGTATCCGGAAATGAAGCACAGGGATACGTTCCGATAATCGAATCCGCTTTTTCCGAAGAGGGATATTATGAAGATGATATATGGTTCCAGAATGTAAAATCGCAAAATCTCACGGACATGGGGATCAATTTCTGTTTTCGCGCGGACGAGATGAACAGTTACAGAAATATGATAAATCTTTATGTCCTGGTATGCCATGATTCCACATACACCTATAACGCAGCCGGTGAAAATATCGGCAAAAATCCGAATCTGGAAAATGTGGGATTAAGGAACAGGGAATTTATCCGTTTTTATATCAAAAATTCAGAGTTTTATTTTTCCGACGGCCGGTCATCCACACAGGCACCTGCCGTACTCTGGGCTCCTTCTGCAAATGATACGCTGTATGAAGCTTATGATAATATTTTATTAGGCAGACTTAAATTTTTCAACAACGGTGACTCAGCATCATTATATTGTTATTCTTTCCGGGTAAATGACGGCAGTTATCTTTTCACACTCCCGGCAACAAATGTAAATGACGAGCGTTATGCAACGCAGGCAAAGCAGCCTTATATGTTTTTATGCAGCAACGACTTAAACCGTTCACCGTTCATAGAGGACGGTTTTTCGGAAAATATGCTGGATTCGGAGTATATCCGTCTGGAGTACGGAACAAGGGATAACGTGAACGTATTCATGATGTTCGGTCCTCCTGACTGGTGTTATATGAATTTCAAGGCTTATCAGGAATACGCAGCAAGAATAAGCGGTATAGAGTTGGCAGAAGAAACCGTGGATGTGGAAGAAACTGTGGAAGAAGAAACCTCGCTGATGCAGCCGTCCAATATCATTACGGTTTCGCCGAATATCGTGGAGAGCGGTATTATTGAGCCGGAAGAAGAGAAAAAGGGCAGCAGTATTATAACGTATATTATCGGTATCCTTGTGGTTGCCATAGCCCTCTTATATCCCAAATTAAAAGACAGGTTTCTACCGTATTAAAAACAACGGGAAAAAACAAAGCAGAGGAGATACAGGATGAAAAACCTAAAAAAAAATCAAAAATTCAGCATTGATGATATTGTGACAAAAGTGATGTTTATATTTGCGGTATTTCTTATTTTATATACTCTATTTTCCCCAATCAGGCTCATCACGGTTTCCGGTAGCTCCATGCAGCCCACTTACAATGACGGCGACGTAGTTTTAATGAAAAATTTAATATATACGGATAAGGAAAATTATTTGAACCGCGGATGTATTGTCATTATTAAAAATACGGACGCCATTTTAAACTCTTTTGTTCCTTATATCAAACGCCTTATTGGTTTGCCGGGGGATACGCTTTATATCGAAAGCGGCAGGTTGTATATCAACGGGGCGCTTTATGATGAACCTTATCTGAAGGAAGAACTGATAGAGGATGCGGGTATTTTAAGCACACCGATCACGCTAAAGGATAATGAATATATCGTGCTTGGCGACAACCGGAATCATAGCGAGGACTCCAGAGTATTCGGGGTGCTTGGAAAAGAAAACATCACAGGCGTAGTCAGATGAACAGGATTCTTTACCGCTGCCATTCTCCCGATAAGAAATCTTCCATGATAAAGCTTACCGATTCCTGTTGTTCTTCCGTCAGCTCGCCATAAGGAATGCCCCCCAAATCCGTTTCGTTTCCACTGATCGTCATGTCTGTATCCTCACCGATATGCTCCATGCTCTCATATCCGCCTTCAAATTCAGGAATGGTCATATTTTCGTAATCTTCAGCCGTCAGCTTGTTATCATCCGCCGTATCCGCCGTTTCATAAATCTCATACTGCTCCATAAATTCATCAAGAGAGACGGCATTTAAGGCTTCCTTTGGGATTTCCATGGATGTTAAATCCATGACGGTATTGTTAATTTCGCTGAGGCTGATATAAAAACGGTTAATATCAACGGATATGTCGCTTCCGTCCCCAAAAGCATAGGCATAATCTGATCTAAACATGGCCGTCAGGGCAAGGAGATTGCTTTCCGAAAAATCAATATCCGCAAAATACCCGAAGGTAAGGGATT
Organism: Lachnospiraceae bacterium UBA7481; assembly: GCA_002478505.1. GTDB lineage: Bacteria > Bacillota > Clostridia > Lachnospirales > Lachnospiraceae > NK4A136. The sequence goes on along the minus strand of DLOP01000104.1, from coordinate 16,163 downwards.
CCTTATCAATATGATAAGTACCGAAAGCCGTGATATATTCTCCGTATTTTGTAAGGATATTTAAGAGCCTTTCCGCATTAAAAATTTCATTTTGAGTATTCTCACGGATGAACGCGGCAAGGTTTTTGTCATTTAGCGAAAAACTGTAAGAAAACTTATAATATGTCCTTCCGTTTTCCGTGATTTCCCCCTCTAAAACGGAATTTGACGCGATAAAGCTGGTTAGCGCCTCACGTCCGTTTATCGCTGTCGTGCCGTATATCGTATCTGCCGTCATCGGCTCATATACCCATATCCCCGTTCCGTTATCAAGATAATAAGACGTTCCCTCGCTAAAATCATTGTTTATGGTATAATAAGTGACCGTATCATCCGTATAATTATCCGATACCGTAGCAAGGCCGTTATAGGTCTCATTGACTAAGATGTCCGTCATATTATCAAATCGGCAGATGTAGCCGTATCCGCTGTTTCCCGTAACAGCTTCCCCTGTAAAAAGAATGTCTGCAGAATATCCATAGGTATCCGCCGTATGGGAGCCGATTTTAACCTGTGCAGGCACGATGGCTAAAATATCAATACCCACATCTGCCGTATAAGCAAAATTCAGACCGGCGTCATAGAGATTTCCGTTTTCCGGAAGGGCGTTCATGACAGCCTGCCTTATAATTTCCTCTTTATCGGGCTTCCCTGGCAGGATGGTCATAATAAGGAGTATGATAATGAGACACCCCGACAAAATATACCATGGTTTCGAGCCTTCTTTTAATTTAAACATAATTGTTTTCCTCCATTTATTTTAGCTTCATCTTCTGCGGTAAAAATATTGAATCCGGTTATATATGTAAAAAAGAAAAATAAAAAAAGGTGTAATAAAAAATTCTGAAATTTATTTTACATATAACAGTGTGTCGGAAAATATGATTGGCGTATTGAAAGGGGTATCTGCCATGGGTGTAGTAAATGTGTCTTATGAACATAAAAAACAGATCAAAAAGGAGAAAGAAAATGACCCATAATTTTGACGGGAACAAAAATAACGCCGTTATCCATGTACAGGAAGAAATAGGAAAAATTTCTGCAGTTACCAGTATCGGCACAAGGCAGATAGATGACAGTATCTGCGACCTTTCCGTGGATGATATGTTAACTGCAATCAATGCGGGGAATAAAACAGTTCCGGTGGAGGATATGCTTGTTAAGGAAGAAGCTCCAGAAGAGGAAAAAATAGGCATATTAAGACACCATAATTTTGCGGATCTGGAAGAACGCTTAAAATTGGAAAAAGCGGAAAGGAAACGCCGTGAAGAGGAAGAAAAAGCCAGAGAAGAAGCACTGCGCTTAAAACAGGAAAAACTAAGGCGTTTAAATCCCCTTTCCATATTTAAGAAAAAACAGGATATGAAACCAAAAGAACAGGAGGCGGATACCAAAGATCCCCTGACCGGATTTTTAAACAAAAAAGCCTTTGATGCATTAAAAACACAGGACGCTCTGGGACAGTCCGTTATACTTGTTCAGGTAAAAGGTATGGATAATATAAAAAATACCTTCGGACAGTCCGCTTGTAGCCTCATCCTGATTACTGTTTCCCATGAAATTGAAAAAATTTTTACGAAAAGTACATGCTGCCATATTGGAAATGACAGGTTTGCCATCCTGCCGTTTGCTCCGGATAATACTTTTAAGAAAATATTTAACAATATCAGGACTTTGAAAGCATCCCTGGCACAGTTATCCGAAAATGATATGATGCCATATTCCATATCCACAGGCTACTGTATTGCAGAAAAATCCCTGCCGTTTACTGACGCCGTGCAGACAGCGGAAAAAATCCTGCAGGAAGAGATTTCTGGCACGGATACGGAAGAAATCCCCGTAAAAGAACAACAGGCAGAGGAACAAACAGCACTATCCGTACATATGCAGACACATGACTCCGCACAGAGCATATCCCTGCCCGAAAGTGATATGGAAGAACCCGGCTTGGAAGAAGAACCGTTATCGGAGGCAGAATATGACGAACGGCTAACTCCGGCCCAGAGAAAGCTCCGCATAGGCGTCATTAGCCGTCACAGCCAGCCGACACTGGAGCAGATTGAAGCCGTCGTTAATATGATTGAAACCCAGTATGACGGAGTTACCGCAGTATTTATGACCGATTCCGCGTTTAGAACGCTGTGTATTTTCCGGAATGTTGATACATTTATTGAAATCGTTAAGAAAACGGGATATGACATTGATTATTCCTACTGTTATGTCCTTTTGGAAAATGATGTTCACTGTTATGGAAATGACATGGATAACGGCGAGGTTAAAAAAATATTTGAAAACCTTTCAGATGCTTTAAAAAGCGGGAAAATCAACTCTGAGGAGGATATCACAAAGATAAACGGGATAAATATATTCAGTAAAATTATGCTGGAGTAAAATTTTTATTTTACATTGAATATTTTTTTTGAAAAAAATGACATATAAAAAATAAAAATAAAAATATGCTTAAAATTTCTGAATAATTTTTTGACATATAGAAAGGAGGAAAGGCATGAAAATTTCAAAAAATCCCGGAGAGCGAGCCGGATATCCGGGAGCAGGAAGAGGAAAAAGAACTTGATTTTGATGATATCTGACCGGCGGATGCCTTTTTGAAAAACAGGAAAGGAATGGAAGCTAAAGCATCCAAGGATATTTATGGTCCAGCTTTACATTATTTTATTTATTCTGGTATTGTTTTACGACATTATCAAACTATACTGCGAAGCAAAACAGACTGTTCTTGCAAAAAAAGGCGCTTCCGCAGAAGATATAGATAGGTATGATTTTATCAGATACCGCAACAAAGTTTTAAGGAGTATCATCCCGAATCCGTTTCTCCCAAGAAGCGTTAAGGAATACAGAACGGAAACGATTTCACAAAAACAGAGAAACTTTAAGGAAAGGCTGGAACAGATAGATGGCAGATAATTCAATGGGTATGTGCCCATATTGTAGCAATCATTATACGGCGAAATTATATGTATCTTCCTCGCAGGCAGACAAAAAAAGCATGGCGTTAAAGACGGCAAAAACAGGAATGCAGTATTATGCGGTATCTCCGGATGACTATAAAAAAGAATACTTTCCCTTTCACATAAACGCATACTGCCCGTCATGCACTCACTTTTTCACGGGACGTTCGGAAAAAGACACTAACATAATATCCGTCGCACAGGCGGCGGAAAAAAAGAATTTAAAAGAGAGAATATGCAGTTCGCTGTACAAAATTTTTCATTTATAGAGTGATATAAAATAATAAAAATGATAAAGGAGAATGATTATGAATGATTTAGAAAAAAAAGAACAGACAACAGAACAGACAAAAGTACAGATGGAAATAGTACAACACTCTGCTTCCGTCACACAGCATAATTCTGCTTCAGAGGTTGTAGATAGTCTTATGAGTAATTTCGATGATATGTTGAATATAACAAGCCAATATGCCAAATTGGTCATAGAGTATGAAAAAGTGGGCGGCAAAGGGGTTGCCGAGGACGCGCAAAAGCTTGTAAATGACATGCGGGAAAGTTTTGAAGCGGCAAAACAGCAAATACAGCAGATTGGTATCCCGCTGAAAGAAGCGCTTAATGCGGATAATAAAGAGATTAGTGATGCCGCGGGAGAGATTCAAGCTGATTTGGAGAAAAAAATTGAAGGTATCACAGGCGTGTCGCAGGAATTAGATAAAGCAGTTTCCAATATTGCTCTGGCTCAAGATGCCCTTAATGCCGAGGGAATGATTCCCGGGGTAATGAAAGACGGCACCTCCCCCTATGATATTTCAATGCTGAATTCCGACACAGGCATCAACAGTTATATTTTAGTAATCAAAAGCGTAGTGCAGATTACGGAACAATATATTAAGATAGAACCCTCTCATTATACGGACTATCATACTTCCGGACAGTTTGAACGCGACCAGGCACAGCGGTATAAGGCATTAAATTCTTTAATAAAGAATATCGTAAATGCCATCCGTCCGATAATTAATAACCTGATGCCGTATGTTTCCTGTGTAACGGCAACAATAAAATATCTTGCAGCGAGCAGGAAAGCAAACGGATATGCTATCGATCATGCGGTCAAAGACAGCATGATGAATTTCTTTCGTAAGGTTTCCGGTATATTTCAGGATTCCATTAACAACGCAAAAACCATCATTGCCAAAACAATCCAATACGCAATAGATATCGCTTTAAACAGCACAAAGCGCAGCCATATTCTGATTGACTGTCTGACGTTCGGCGCACACTCCTACTTAAAGTTGATTGCGGCGAAAAAAGCGGATAAGCTGAAAAATTCCATCGGAAACGACGCAACGCAGATTGATAACAATAACGGCGGCACAATGTCAATACAGGTATTGGAATATACGACGTTTGATAAATTCCAGATGCGCATGGATGAGCTGTCGTTAAAGATGTACCGGATGGATGAAAAAGCATACTGGAAAGACATACATGATTCAGCATGGAAAGACGGCAAATCCCCTGTGGAGCACGTTATCAGCGCTTTTGTGTACGCAAAGGAAAAGACATCCCTTGAAAATATTAAAAGATGCGTTAATACAAAATCGGCAGAGCTTGACCAAATATTAAAAGATAAAAAACAGGAAATCGAAGACAGCATCAAATCCGCGGGAGCGGCTATCAAAAATTTCCCTGGCAGCGTGACAAAGAAAGTCGTGGACGGCATCAATACCCTCCGCGCGGATGCTCTGGTAAATGAAGCAAGGCTTTACGCAAGGATGGCCGAGACCCATGTTAATACCATGCATATGTATGAAAATAAATACCAGAAGCTTTATAGTGCCGATATCGAAATCCAGTCGCAGATGGAAAAGATAAGAGAAACACTCGCGAAACTCTCCCCGGATTACGAAGGTCCGAAATATCTCCCTAAACCCTATGACGCTTCGGCAATGCTCGCTGCAAGGGATGCACTGTATGCGCAGTTTAAATCCCATGATATTACAATAAAGCAGTTTGCGGAGGCAGCCAAGGCATTAGAAGCAGATTATAAGAAAGAAGAAAAGAACTTCACGAAATTCGAAAAGGAAAAAGCTGCAGTGATTAACTCTCTGCAGGCAAAAATCGAACTTTTAGGAGCGAAGCATGCGCTCTTTGAGAACAGGATGAATAAGGTTGCGGCAAAATGCATCAAAGAAGAGGAGAGGACGAATAACATTATTAACGACCTCATCAATAAAAGAATCAATAAAGCGGCAGAACTTAATACACAGAGGGATTATAACCCGATTGATAATGTTGAAGCCAATGTGCCGCATGAAAATAAGCAGGGAGACGGTGATAATTCCGATAATTTTACGGATGAAACCTTCGGGATGGAATAAAATAGCTTCCATGAATTGAATTATAATATAAATATAACCGCTGTTTTGTACAGTGGTTATGTTTTTTGAGGATTAATATCATTTGCTTTTTTATAGAAATATTCGCGGTTTTCGCAGAAGCTCCTATACATAAAGTCAATCTGCGGATTCTTTCCAAGATTTTTGATACTGCTTCTGATTTTTATATATTCATCCATATATTTGACCTGCTCTTCAAACGGAGAATTGATAAAAAAGAAATCAAGCGGATGTTCGTAACAGTCCCGTTCTTCAATTATTTCATAAAATCCGGGCTTTTTGGTTTTTGTATTATTTACCAGCAGCTCCCAGTGAGAGAAGAAGAACAGTACATCCCTGTAATCATAATTGGACTTTTCCATTAAAAGGCTACGGACATTATTATAAATAATTTTATCTATCTCGTTTCCATAATTGACGCGCTTTGACTTATTATCCATCTCGAACTCATTTAAGGGTCTTGCCCTGTGTTTCATCCCGCTCTTTAATTCCCCGGAAGCAAAGAAAATATCAACATCAATGATTTTAGGGAAATTCTTTTCATAGTATTCCGGAAATACCGACTTAAAAAGTATCCGCTTGGAATCAAAACAGCATTCTGTAAGTATTTCTACCGGCGCCAGACTGATGATGTCATTTTTTAAATTATCGACCTTTAACATATCATTGATTTTAGCACAGTACAGCTTGCAGTATTCATCCGGCGTAAGCCCTGCCAGCACTTCGATAATCATTTTCATGGTCTCTTTCAGGATACGCCTTTGTTCTTCTATGGAGAGTTTGTTTTCCTTGTTTATTTTCCCAAGATTGGCGGCAGCGCCGTTTAAAATAACACGCTTTACGGTATGTACGATTGTTTTCGTATCTGTCGCTTCCTGCATTGAGGATATCATTTTTGGGTAATTCCCGCATATTCTGTTATAAATGGATTCCACTTCGCCTTCTTTGATATCCTCTCCGTTTTTTGTTAAAATCTGGTGCAGTTCTTTTTTGCTTACAGTATTACTTTTCGCCATTTTCCGCATCCCCCTCCCTGATGTTTCCGGATTTTAATTCATTATTCATCCTGTCAATGGCCTGTTCAACATCATATTCCTTTGGAAAATTTTTAATGCCGCCAAGCATTTTTTTCCATACCGCCGTTCCGCAATATACACTTTGGACATCTTCTATATTTATGATATGTCCGACATCAATCTTATTTTGTCTGCCGATATTTATAAAAGACGTAAAAATTTTGGTGGTCTTAGCTTTTTCGCGTTCCTCAAACATTGTCTGCAGGTCGAGTGGATTGTCGGCATTTACGCGCTCGATTAAATCCACGGTATCTTCCCCGTCAATGTCGGTCTTGATTTCAGAAGAATGGATTTGGATGTTTTTTTTATTTTCATGGTATGGCGTGCTGTCCCGGTCATAGCAGTAGGCTGTATTTTGCAGGGACTTTTCGATAAAGATAGGAAACTTCGATTTTGCTTCATCATATCTCGGGATTTCCACTCTGATACGGAATATAATTTCTTCCATATAATCCGAAGTGTTTCCTTCCACTATTCTGCCCCTTTGCCAGTTCATTTTCATAAATTTTGGGCGCAGCAAAGACGCAGCAACGATTGCTGAATAAAAATAAGAATCATTTTGTTTTTCGCAGTCGAACTGTCTGAGCTCATCAAACAGCGACCAGCTAAATGCCGCTGCGTTGTAATAATCCAAAGAACATCCGTTTTTCATCATGACGGAAGCAGCATCCTGGTTCATAAACATACTGGATACGTTTGCCGGAATCGGCTTTGATTTATTACACGCACGAATAATACGCAGGAAATTTTCCTGCTCTTGTGTAAGCTCATCAATATTATTGGGCATACTTTGCCTCCTTTCAAAATAAAAATGTAAACACAGACGATTATATGTGTAAAAAAATAAAATAAAATATTTTATTTTTGTCCCTAAATGAAATAAAAACAAATTTTTTTTTACATATAAATAATGCATTATATTAATCATTTTAGAAAGGTGGATAATAATGAAAAATTTAAGTAATAAACATAAAAAAACGATAAAATCAAATCTGATTATAGCAATTATGACGGTTTTTATTGCATTGACTGGCTGCGGAGGCAGGGAAACTAAAAATACGGACATTATCATGGATATGACGGTCAGCGGTATCATCACGGATGAAACCTCGACGCTCGGAATAGATTCTTTGGATAAAGATTTTGAAAAAAATCTGACAAATAATACTTATTATGTTGTACATGACGGTGTTTATTATCCGCTTTATACCTATTATACAAACAAGGCGTACCGTGATGATACTTCTGGCGAACTTTTTGCAGCAGATTCTTCCAGAATGATGTTTTATACTTTGGAAAATGAAATCAATATTCCCACCTTATTTCCGGGCGACCAGTTGATTTTTTATTCCACAGACACCATGCTGGATGTTTTAAGCTGGGAAAGATATTATGATATCGGAATAACATTCGGTATTTATAATCTTCACCGCACGACCGGTGGGAAATATTATCTTGACCTGTATAATGACAAAGATAACTGCACCATTCCGGATTCGGAGCTTGCCTCGATTTTAAGCCTTGGTGTTCCACAGGTCTTGGTTGACCGTATCGGCGGCGCTGAAATCAAGGATAATCTGATTGATAACGGAATTATTCTGGGTGCAGTAAAAAATGAGATATACGATATGGAAATTTATACGGGAACGATATATCAGCATTATAATGCCTATGCAAATATTCACGCTTTCAGGGGATATGAGCTTTATGGCTCTCTTGGGTTTAAGACGCTGCGTGATAATTTCTGGGAAATAGAAATTCCCGAATATTTTGTAAACGGTTATTATAATTTAAACGACGGCGGATTGTTCAGGCTCTGTAAAGACAACAGCTATTCAGAAATGACACAGTTTAATGACCCGGTGCTTTATCATATACTGGATAAAACATATTATTTGTCGGATGAAGAATGCCATATTTATCTTTCAGACGAAACTTACACCATGGAAGATTATCAATTCGTGACATCATTAGATGTTTATGAGCCCGTACCGCTCAGACGTTATTCTGATAATGATGAAATCAATAATTTTTCCACGAATATCATTGGCTGCACCGGTTTTGTGGATAATTCCATGAAAGATTTTTATTCAGAAATTGCCCGGACAGTCGAAAAAGAAGAAGCAGACAGGCTTCACAGCGCTAATGTCTTACAGTACGAGCTCTGGTTTCCGGAAGGAAGGACCTGCCGGATATCCATAAAATCAGATGAGACTACGGGAAGCGCGACTGTCCGTTTTGCCAATGGTTCAGCAAATACCTTAACTTATAATGAATTTGATGACACCTATGAAGCATCTTTTACGGGGACGGGGATTTACGGCACGATAACCATAGGCGGATTTACGCAGGCATATGACATCGAACTGATCAATATCGAGCTTTATAACGGACAGGATACCATTTCCGCAAATTCCATATCAGATAACCAAACTTCTGAAGCGGATACAGAAGAAGATAAATAAAATAAGCATTTAAAACAGAAAGATTTCACACATATAGGTAAACCGGACGGTTTTGAAATTTAAGTACCGTACATGCGTATGAATCATGGGTGGTAAATCATAAAAAAATAAAAAGGAGATAATAGATCATGGGAGATACAAACGTACAGGCCAATCCTAATGAGGTGCTCAATGTCCTTGCAGTTATTTTGCGTATGCTCGATAAACAGCTGCATGGAGGAGAAGTAAATTCGGATAAAGCTGCCGAAGATGAGATGAAGGAAAATTTTATACAATATGCAAGGACTCTTAACAAAGACGATATTGCAAAGGGCGATACCATTCTGATACAGCCGGTAAAGCAGAGGCATTTTGAGGATATCAGGCAGTATCTTGTCAGGCAGCATATCCCGTTTGGCGCATATCCGGACGGCTCAGGAAACCATGTTATTGCCATATGTTCACAGGACAGGGAGAAGTTTCTTGATATCCAGTCATCCGTTTATAACCACTCGGTTGACGGACAGGTAGATAAGACGCCGGAAAACATCCTTAATACCTATAAGCATATCGGCAGCAAGGATGCTATTGTACTCCGGTTAAAAGATGAAGACATGGAACAGGCTGCCTTAACTTCCCTGCTGGAAAACAATATCGTGGGGGTAAAGATTGATGTCCGTATCATTGTTTCTTCCGTTGCGGCGAATTTTAAGGATAACGGCAGGGATTTAGATAAGGTAAAGCTTGATATTGCTTTATATGCGGCTACGAGAAATTACATTCCTCCGCAGTTTGTAAAGGAATGGGAAGCATCGGAGGATGAGCAGCGTGCTTATGATAATAAGGTAATCAGCGAAGCTATATCGGAACTTAAAGCATCCAAAAAAGTGGTGCTTGCATCCCCCACAGACCCGTTTGCCCCGGCAGTTATCATGGGAATTTCAGAAAACGGTGAAATAGAAGCTTCAAAGCTGGAATATAACAGCGAAACAAATACATTTGAGGAGACAAAGCTCGATATCAGGCTTGATGATAACGAGGAAGACATCCGGTACTTTTTGTCGGTACAGACAATGGATATCCCACGGTTATGCAGGATGGGATTTGACGAATATGAAAATGAAATACAGGGAGAAAAGTTTACGCCCGAAATTGCAGAAAGGATTGACAGCGGGCGTCCCGAGGAAAAGCAGAACGCCGGACAGATAAGTAGCTTTTTAAACGACATTAAAAGCATTTCCGATGAAATTAATAAAAAGGCAACAGAGCTGGTAAATAAAATACCGATTGTTGCCCAGATGACGGCAATGGAAGCCAGTGTTTTAAAGGAAAAGATGATTCGGAAAATTTTTGAAGAAAATTTGAAGGCAGCCTCTTTAGGGAAGATTGCTGCGCCGGAATACCGGATTGAAAAATTTAACGAAATGAACTATGGAGACCCGCCGCTGATGCAGAGTTTTTTTGAAGCTTATCAAGAACCCGGCATGATATATGAGGAAAGCGTCGCTTCACTGCAAGAGGTAATTGATAAGATAAAGACAGAGGAATATCAAAAAGCTCAGACAAAAGCTCAGACAGAGGAATATACTCAGGGAAAAGAAGATACTCAGGGAAAAGATGCAGACGGGATAAATATGGAGTGACATTTTTGGCACAGCAGGGAGATTTTACAGCGTTCTGAAACAAAATAATGAATATTTTAAAAAACTGCGGGTAATGAAAGCCCGCAGCTTTTTTGTTTTTTACATATATAGAACAGAAAATAAAAATCATCATAAAATACGGAAAGGAACATAAGCATGGCAAAAAAAGAATCAAAACAAAAAACTATAGAACAGATGAAACGGGATTTTCTCGTAACAACCATTGCTGAAACTGTATTTTTAGGAGGGATTTTCTTTTACGTCTTGTGCGCGGTAGAGGCATATCTGTCCGTAAATACGGAAACGGGATATATGGAAGCATTTGGTGGGGCATTAAAGGAGGTTGCCAGAAACCCCTTATATATCTTTCCGATAGATTATAATATCGGACTTCCGCTGGTTTCCGTGATGGGTGTATTGTTATGGGCACTGTATTCCTATTTTCAGAATGTTGACAGGATTCACAATAATGACAATATCATCAAAGGCTCATCCGCGTGGGCAAACGTAAAAGAGCTTCGGGAAAAATATGCGGAATTTGTGGATGCAAAGAAGGCTAATTTCCGGGATGCAAAAAACAACGCGATTTTCAGCCAGAATTTTTATGCATCCTTAAATACCAGAAAGCATTTCCATGCGTTAAATACCTTAATTATCGGCGCGACCGGTTCCGGTAAATCAAGATATATATTAAAACCAAATCTCTGCCAGATGGATACCTCTTATGTCATCACAGACCCCAATGGGTTAGTCTGTTAAGGACAGAGAAAATAATATGCCGAAAAGCCGATAAACAGGGCGTTTTCGGGGAAAGGAGAATATCTCTATGTCAATCAAAATAACAGCACTTTATGAAAGGCTTTCCCGTGATGATGAAATGCAGGGCGAGAGCAACAGTATCAAAAACCAAAAGGAATACCTTGAGGATTACGCAAGAAAGAACGGTTTCCACAATATCCGGCACTTTACCGATGACGGAGTGAGCGGGACAACATTCGAGAGGGAGGGCTTTCAAAAAATGATTGCCGAGGTTGAGGCAGGGAATGTCGATACGGTAATCGTAAAGGATATGAGCAGGTTTGGGCGGAACTATCTGAAAGTCGGGTTTTACACGGAGATGTTGTTCCCCGAAAAAGGCGTGAGGTTTATCGCCATCAATAACGGAGTGGACAGCGAGGCGCAGGGCGAGAATGATTTTACCCCGTTCCTCAACATCATGAATGAGTGGTACGCCAAAGACACTTCCAAGAAAATCCGCACCATGTTCAAGGCGAAAATGCAGGAGGGCAAGAGGGTTTCCCCAAGCGTCCCATACGGTTATCTCCGTGATCCGCAGGACAAACAGCACCTAATCATTGACGAGGAGCCGGCAGAGGTTGTCCGGCGTATTTACAGAATGACGATTGAGGGACAGGGAAAGCGTGACATAGCAAGGGCATTGACGGAGGACAGGGTACTTATCCCCGCCGCATACGCAGCGGAGCACTGCCCCGAAAACAACCACAGCCACGGATACGCAAATCCCTATGAATGGTCATGCACCGCTATCAGCTATATCCTTGAAAAGCAGGAATATATGGGGCATACGGTCTTAGGAAAGACGGTCACGGACAATTTTAAGACCAAAAAGCGCAGGAAAGCCAAGCCGGAGGAACTGATGATATTCAGGAACACCCATGAGGCAATCATTGACGAGGAAACATGGCACAACGCCCAGAGGCTTAAAAAGACCGTCCGCAAGACCGTAAAAAACGGGACATACAAGAACAGGCTTACGGGACTTCTCTATTGTGCCGACTGCGGGGCAAAACTCACCTACCGAAGTCCGAACGCACAGCACAGAGAGGGCGGAAAGACCTATGACGCAGACAACTGTTTCTGTTGCCGGAGCTACCGCCAACTGCATACGGACTGCACCATGCACTACATCAAGGTGTCGGTAGTCGAGGAACTGATAAAGAACGCAATCCACGCCGTCAGCGCATTTGCCATAGAGAACGAGGAAGAATTTATAAGGCGGTTAGAGGTACTTTCAGACTTCCAACTGGAAACAGCCATCAAGGAGAATAAAAAGGCACTCTCCACCGCTGAAAAGCGTGTAAAGGAGCTTGATGAGCTTATCCGTAAACTTTATGAAGGCAACGCCACGGGGAAGATACCCGACAAGCACTTTGACAGAATGCTTGCAGAGTATGACAGGGAGCAGGGGGAATTGGAGAGCCGGATCGAGGAAATCAGGAACACCCTCACGGAGTATGAGAAGAACACCGTCCGCACCGACAAATTCATGGAGATTGTGCGGAAGTACCAAGACTGCGAGGATATCACAACGCCAATGCTGAATGAGTTTATCGAGAAGATTGTGGTGCATGAGGCGGACAAGAGCGGGGGCAGGCTGAACAGGAAACAGAAAGTTGACATCTATTTCAACTTTGTCGGTCAGATTGACCTGTCAGAGCCAACAGAGGACAGCGCCGAAAAGCCGGACGAGCGGAAAAAGAAGAAAGTTTCATAAGGCGGGCAGGAAAGGTTATAACACAGTCAGCGGTTATAGCCTTTTTTGTTGCGGTAATTACCGTGTGAAACGGAGCTGAACTTTGACAGGCAGGGAAATATCCACCACCGACAAGACGCACCTAAAACACCCGATAATTAACGGGCGAAAAAAAGAAGAAAGGGCATTTAATCCGTTGCATACAATGAGCCGGAGCAGAGATTGTTTTCCGCAGCCGGATTTCAAAAGTATCGCCTGCGATACTTTGAGAAAGCACCCTAAAGACAGAAAAGCAGAAAAAGAAAGAACCAAAGAAAAAGAGTAAAAGAAAGAAATTACCCTTAAAGAGAGGGTGTGCGAGTTTTATCAATCCCATCTTATCCATCTATCAATCCATCAATCATACAGTATATTAAGCCTTCCCTTCCCGAAGGCGGGGCAGAAAGGAGCGAGCCATGCACTTGACACGATATGAGCAGGAAACCATAGTCAATTACAACGCCGGAGAGCAGACCGCCACCGTCTATACGAGGGACAAGGCGGTTATGCGGAAACTTGACACGCTTGTTTCCGACTATCCCGATATTTACAGCCGGACAGCACAGGACGGGGTATCAAAGACGTATTCCATGCCGAAATCATACATCAGTTACCGCAAGCCGAGGAAACTGTCAGACGAACAGAGGGAACAGGCAAGGTTAATGATGATTGAGCGGAATAAGACAGAAAAAAATAATAATTTAAATATATTTTTGCAAGAAAATCTTAAGTAAACTTTAATGGAAATTTTTATATGTATATGATATAATGTTTATGTTTTAATTATCTCCCTTTTCGGAATTGTGTGTCTATTGATATAGGAGAATGTTTATGAAAAAAGTTACGTTTTTATTAAGTATTGTAGGAATTATTCTTACCTTTGTTGGAGCAGGATATGTGATTTATAATCATGGGAGTGTCAACGCAGGATGTGCTTGTATTCCCATGTTGTTCACTCTTGTATGCATTGCCTTTCACAGACAGCAATCAGAGAAAGAAAAGAAATCTACTACAAAAGATAGGCAGTAGAAACACTTTTCCGAAAAGGGAGTTAATTATAAACTTATATACAGCATAAAATGATATTTACGATTTTGGAGAGGTAAAATGCTTCGTTTATTATCTATTGGAATAGATTGTTTCTCATCAATTATTTTTGTTGTTCCTGCAATAATATTTTTACAATATGCCATATTTAAGCAACGCAATTTTAACCAGTTTATTGCGGTGCTTGTATTCGCAATATATTCATTGGCAGTTTTTTCTGTTGTAGGTATTCCTGCTACGGGTACATTTCATGTTGATTTTGGGTTTAATTTAATTCCGATAATAGACATTGTAAATAGTCCATTCGATTATATTAAAAACACTATATTAAACATCATTTTATTTATGCCATTGGGCTTTTTAGTACCCGCTATTTGGGAAAATTTCCGTTCCATAAAGAAAATGGTTTTTATGGGATTAGCGGTATCAATCAGCATAGAAATATTACAGATATTTAGTCATAGACTTACGGATATTGACGATTTGATTACAAATACAGCAGGGACAATAATAGGTTATTGTTTAAGCAAAAAGATTTCTTACAAATTGCCGCTAAAGCTACCCGATAATAAAGAGCGTTCCATTCAATGTGAGCCTATAATCATTTTATTAGTTATGCTTCTGATAGGAGTATTTTTGAAGCCGATTGTATCTGATGGTATATGGAATATGATACTATCCAGTGCATGGTGGGAAAAGATAAAATAATTTATACACAAAATAATATTTGCTTACCTATGGTGGCAGTGATCCTAACGGACTACTTGCCACCATTTTTATTCATGACAATAGAAAACTGGTTTTTCAATTTTCTATTGTATTAGCAACTAAAAACGCATCAAGAAAGGACGGTGTATCAAAAATGATTGAAACAAAGGCAGAGGTCAGCAGGGACTTGGAAAAGGCTTTGCAGGAGTTGGAACAGGCAAAACAGCGTGTGGCAAATGCAAAGAGAAAGCAGAACGAGAAAAGGCGGAAAGCAGAAAACCACCACAAGTACATCATGGGCGGTATCATCGTGAAGTATTTTCCCGACTGTTACAGTTTTGACGAGGGCGAGTTAAACCGCATTTTGCAGACCGCATTACAGACAAAGGAATGCCAGCAGATGATAAGCAGGATAAGGACAGAAAATATAGCAACTCCCTCTCTGCACAGCACCCTGTCTGATGAAGAAAACGAAAGTGAGGGCGGGGAAGAATGACGAGAGCTAAAAAAACGAAAAGCCGAGGTAACTTAATCACCCCATTTATGGGGTGCGCACAGATATACCACCGCAAGCGGTGGTATCGTGCGCCCTTCGGGGAGCAAGTTTCACTTGCATGGACTCCTATGCGGAGGGCAGTGCGCCAAAGACCGGCGCACATGGGGGAGCTACACTCCCCCCCATCGGGGCAAAGAGCGCCCCTGCCCCCCTTGTGTACTTTGCGTTCAGACAAAAGCCAAAGTGCGGCTTTTATCTGCCCGCAAAGTCTGTCCCCTGCTATCCCGCTGCTTTTCCGGCAGAATGTAGGTGTGTCGCATGGGTAATGTCACGAAACAGGCAAGCACCCGTTTCTCCATCGTCAAGCGGAGCAAGGGGCAGTCGGCAGTCGAGAAAGCGTCCTATATCAGCCGGAGCGTCCTTGAATGTGAGTATGACGGAAAGACCTACCGCCCCAAGTACCATGAGGATTTAGTCCACAGCGAGATTTCCCTGCCCGAAAATGCACCCAAAGAATTTGCAGACCGAGCCACCCTATGGAACTCCGTTGAATTGTCCGAGAAAGGGCAGAAAGCACAGCTTGCGAGAATGTTAAAAGCGTCACTCCCAAACGATTGGAGTTATGAGGTTGCGGTGGAAGTCATGCGGGATTATGTGCAGAGGAATTTTGTGTCTAAGGGAATGTGTGCGGACTGGGCAATCCATGACAGCGAGAACGACAAAGGGGAGCGCAATCTCCATGTGCATATCCTGCTTACTCTCCGACCATTGGAGAAGGACGGGAAATGGGGAGCGAAGTCACGCAAGGT
>DLOP01000187.1:14337-16038 GCA_002478505.1 Lachnospiraceae bacterium UBA7481 | reverse complement strand
GCTGATTTGACATTTCGATCTCCCATGCATACATATATAACAATGTATCCTGCTCCATCAGCGGCACCCGGGAAGCTGCCGTCATTTCGTTCAGACGCAGGACGTCTCCCTGATAAAACTCTCCCGCCGCCAACATCAACATTCTGCCATCTTCAATCTTTTCTTCACTCGCCAGCGCCTCTACCCAAGGAATATATTCTGCTATGAATGTCTTATTGTTGAGCAGCGGCATATCATCATAATCCCACTGCGCATAATAACCTTCCTTCTCAGGAATCGCCGGAAAATCCTCATCCTTCAGTATATATCCATACAGCTTCTGCTGTTCTTCTATGACGGCTTCATCCGTCATAAACGTCACTCTGATCTGACGGAAATCATCCGGGATGCCCTCCATTTGCATAATTTTATCATAGGCACTATGCTCCGCTATCCCCAGATAGCTGATCCCATCGATCCCCTCCAGAGTATCACTGACAAAGAAATTGCCGATCCGGCTGCCTTCCTCATCCACTTCCCCGGCAATCGCGCCCCTGCACTCTCCTTCGCTTTTTAATTCGCAGATACTGATACAATTCTCTATCGTACTTCCATATCCGCATATACCGCCGATCCGGTCCTGCCCCTCCATGCTGCACAGACTATAGCAGCCCCGCACTGCAGCCTCGCTGTATCCTGCAATGCCACCAAGCTCATCACCCGTCGCCGCAATCACATATCCATATGCCTCACAGGAATAAACCAATCCTAAAATCTGTCCTCCGACGATGCCTCCCGCATGATTTTTCTTAACTCTGACGGTGCCAAAATTCTTACAGTCCATGATCACGTCATTTAATGTTGTGCGCAAGACAATATTAACATCCCCGGCAAAAGAAAAATCCGTTTCCGGGTCACTGCCGTATTCAATGTTCATCGTACCCGCGATCCCACCGGCATTGATATCTCCATTGACACTGCCGGAATTGATGCATCCGCTGATCACGCCTTTAGCGTCCGGATCAAATGCCATGCCGGAAGCATCCTCGATAAATCCCCTTTCCCGTAATATTGTCATGTCCGCATCCACGGCATCCAATGCCGAATTGATCTGGGACATCATGCTGTTCATCCCCTCCGACGCCTCTTTACTGCCCCGCTCAACGATTTCCACAAACTGATCTATATCTTCTGCCCGACTGTTATTCTGCAGTTCTTCCTGCAGACTGGTTATCAGATCTTCTTCACTTTTTTCATCAATCTCATACTGTTCCTGAATCAGCTGCAGGTTTTCATTGATGATCTGTAACTGATTCCTGATCCGACGCGCTGATCCTTGCGTCTGATCCAAGATTCGGTTTTCACTGATCTGAGCAAGCATATCCTGCAATTCACCCGGCTCTAACCCCTGCTCCCATTGATCCTCCAGCTCCTGTTCCTGCGTTATCAAAATATCTCCCTCGGAAGCGATCGCTTCCATAGCATGAAAGATATTCTCCCGATATTGCTCTGCAGCAGCCTCATTTTCCGAAATGGTATCCAGAATCGCTACCAGATTCTGGGATACCGACTGCCATTCCTCCTGATACTGCGTCCTAAGCTGATCCGTATAATTCCTGCTTTCTTCTGCCGTATCAGATACAGAGCTGACGATACTGTTTAATGTATTATTCAGACCTGATACACGGGTCTGCGCACTTTCCACTTTCTCCGAAAGATATG
>DLOP01000187.1:0-14234 GCA_002478505.1 Lachnospiraceae bacterium UBA7481 | reverse complement strand
CATTATACCCGGTATGCTCATATCCAATCGTACCGCTGTTCCTGCAGCCGGTGAGGATCCCCTCCGACATACCGGCGATACCTCCCATATTGTTACGGTTCACAATATTCTCTGTCAGATTGAGGGTTCCGATATCCACTCCTCCAAGATCCATCGTAGTATCCAGTTCCTTTATGTTGATATTGCCTTGATTANNCCTCGTTCCTGCCTGCGATACCTCCCGTCTGATCAGTCGCTAATACCATGGCATAATTGGTGGAGTTCAGAATCATCCCTGTCTCTGCATTATAACCGGCAATACCGCCTACTTCATTCTTTCCTCTTACATTACCGGTATAGGAACAGTTAAGTATCATCCCTTGATTAACGCCTGCAATTCCTCCAATCATGGAAGCAGTTCCTGTCGGAGTGACGCTGCCACACACATTCAGATCTCTTACGAGTCCCATGCTTCCGATATAACGGAAGAATCCATAATGCGAACCCACCGGCTCCATGTTATGAAAGCTAATCGTATATCCGCACCCCCGGAATGTTCCATTAAAATATGCGATACCATCAAAGCCAAAACCGGAAATATCCAGATCGCTTTTTAAAACAACCACCTTGCCGATACTCCATCCGTCTGTCTTACAATTTTCTGCAAACTCCAAAAAATCCGCCACCGTATGTATCTCGATCGTATCCCCGTCCGCCTTTGCCGGAATCGGAATTACGGTAAACAGCAGAGCAGCCATCATAACTGCTGCAAATATTTGATGATGCATAATAATCTTTTTCATATGAAATATGCTTCCTTTCTGCACAACTCATTTTTTATTGATTCCTAAACTATTTATCTAACATTCTAGCTTTTTATCTAACATTCTATCTTTTTATCTAACATTCTATCTTTTTATCTATCATTCCAGCTTTTTCACTGTCAGATCTTACATTTTCCTTCCCGAATATCTTATAAATTTTCTTATAAGTTTACTTATATAATTACTATTTAACTATCATCCTCACTATCATCTTCTCCGTGCACCTCAAGCTTATCGTCCATCGGCGTGATCTGAGCCTGTCTTCTGGGCAGCAGCGTATCCACACTGATCTTCATCTCCCCTTGGATCAGACCGCTCATATCAGCATCGATCATCCCCTGCACATAGCCGCTTACATGACCGGATACCAGCGCCCTGCCCCTGTACTCCCGCTGTCTTCCGGTCAAATTGATGGCAAGCGCCGTCTTTTCCAATATGATATCACCCAACATCAGGATCTGCGGGAGTACAAACAGTACCAGCAGAATGGATATCAATGTTCCACGACCTAGCGCAATACCGATGGCCGCGATCGTGGCATCCGAAGAGATATATCCGATCAAAAATCCGGCACAGGTTAAGATGGAACCTGAGGTAAAAATCGTCGGAAACGCCTTGTCAATTGTTTCCGTAATTGCATCCTTTAATGAAATCTCCTGCCGCAGGATCATATAACGGCTGGAAATAACGATTGCGTAGTCGATCGTCGCGCCCATCTGGATCGCTGAAACAATCAGATATGCGATAAAATAGACGCCCGTATCCTGCAGCACAGGCACTGTAAAGTTGATCCAGATGCTTCCCTGTATCGTCAATACCAGCAACACCGGAAGCCCTGCTGACTGGAAGGTAAAAAACAAAATAATCATGACAAACATCGCCGTCAGGATGCTGATAATCAGATTGTCCGTTGCAAAAGAGGATTCCAGATCATGCGCACTGGTTGAATTACCCACCAGAACCACCTGACTGGCATCATAATATTTCGCGGCGATCCCTCTGATCTCCTCCATCGCATCATAAGTCGGCTGCCCTTCCACCGGCAGTGTCAGATTCAATACAAAACGGGAATATTCCTCCCCCTGTAATTGCAGCTGTCCATCATGCAGCGTATCATACAGGGTATTCAGCATCTCATCCATTTCATCACTCAGGGTAACATACCCCTGTTGATACTGGTCATATAAGAACAGGAACATATCAATGATCGGCACCTCATAATCGCTGATACCTGTCACAACCGGTCCGTACTGCTCCTGACTATAGGCATAAGCAGAGTACATGACCTCCACAATCTCCACATCCAGATCGGTCAGCTCGGCAAATTGTCTTGGGGTAAGCTTATCAGTCAGATAATATTCATCATTAATCTTCTGATTTGCCAAACCGAGAATCTCTGATACATAAGGCAGCTGCCCTAATTCCGTCAGAACTCTTGCTTCTGATTCATAATTTCCCTTTGGCACCATGACAACAAGCTGATTCTCTGCCCCAAATATTTCCCCAATCTTCTCCCTGGCAATCTTCGACGGCGTCTTTTTCGAGCTTTCCACGGAATTTACGTCATACAGGTACAGGCAGTTGCTGGACATAATAAATGCACCTACAAGAACGACAATAAATACCGGCGGAATAATATACTTAGTCGCAGCCGCAAATTTCCCGACAAAGGAGATTTTCGGAACGTGGCATTTATGATGGGAACGGTCAATCCCCTTTGCGAAGATCAGTATCACTCCCGGCATCAGGAAAAAAACAGAGATCAGGCTTAAAATGATTGCCTTGACCAGCACAATACCCATATCATATCCCAGTTTGAACTGCATAAACATCATGGCAACCATACCGGAAATCGTTGTCAGTGAAGATGAGCTGATCTCAGGGATCGCTTTCGAGAGCGCCACCTTCACCGCTTCCACGGATTCCAGCGTTTCATGCTCCTCCATATAGCGGTCACACAGGATAATGGCATAGTCAATCGCCAGAGCAAGCTGCAGAACCACAGCAATTGATTTGGTGACTGAGGAAATCTCCCCCAGCCAATAATTGGTGCCCATATTTAAAATGGCGGCAACCCCGAAGGTGATCAGCAACACAGGTATCTCAAAATATGCCTTGGTGGAAAGCAGCAGTACGGCAATGATGATTACTACCGCCAACACCAGAATGATATTCATATCATGATTTAAACTCTCCATGCTTTCCTGTGTCTCGCCGATGGTCGTGGAAATGTAGTAATCATATCCTGTCAGCAGCTCTTTCACCGCATCCATGATCTGAATGCTGCTTTCTTCTTCATCGCTGCCGTCAACCGTCACCTCGATCAGTACATCCGTACCACTATAATGTTCCCCATCCATACCTAAGGCAACTGATTTGACGCCCTCCAACAATTCAATCCGGTCGGCAAGCTTCTCCGCCTGTCCATAGGTGACATTAGATAACATAACCTTCGCAGAACCATAGGTAACAAACTGCTCCTCCATCAGGGAAAGCCCTCGTCTGGTCTCACTTTCCTCCGGCAGGTAGCTTGTGATATCCTGATTGATCTGCACCTTATTGATACAGAAGACACTGTAAATAATGGCACAGACAAATAAAATCTCGATGGCTTTACGCTTATTTACGATAAAATTTGCCACCTGATACCAGAATCCGCCTTTCTTTTCTTTTTCTTCCAATTTGCGCACTTCCTTTCAATTTAAATTCATATATAAAAACAATTGCAAACATACCAAAAAAGGAGAACCGACCACCGGTCGGTTCTCCTGTCTATCCTGCCTGTTCCTTGTTTTCCTGTTCCTTTTTTCGTTTCTGAAAATCTTCTACTGTCATCGGTCTTGCGTAATAAAATCCCTGTGCAACATTGCAGCCATATTGGAGCAGCGACTCTGCCTGTTCCTTCGTCTCTACACCCTCCGCCACCATGGGAAGTCCGATGGCACTTGTCATACGAACGACATTCTCTACGATCTTCTGACCACGGTCCGATCCTAAGAAATCCTGCAAAAACGCCCTATCGATCTTAATAATGTCAAACTGCGTATCCTTAAGTACATTCAAGGATGAGTAACCGGAACCAAAATCATCCATCAACAGTGTAAATCCTTCTTCTTTCAGACGCATGATATTATCATGGGTTTCATTCTCATCCATCGTTTCCGTAATCTCAATCTCCAGATATTCCTTCGGAATCCTATAGGTATCAATCAGATGTCTCAGCGTATCCAGATAATCCTCTGACTGAAAATGCTTTCTGGACATATTTACTGAGATCGGGAGCACTTCTTTCCCCTGATCCATCCACTCCCGAATCAGCTTACAAGCCTCTTCCCAGATAAATGCATCCATCTTGGTAACAAATCCGTTTTTTTCAAAAAACGGCACAAAATCTGACGGTGGAATCACTTTCCCGTCTTTCCTGACCCAGCGCACCAACGCTTCCGCTCCGACGATCCTATTGTCTGCCATATTGTACTTCGGCTGAAGATACATTACAAATTCATGGTTCTCCAGCGCGCTCTCCATATGATCCTCCAGATACTTTCTATTATAGATCATATCCTTCATCTTATTTTCATAAAATGCCACATACTGCAATGCATTGCCCTTGATGCTCTGCCTTGCCATAGCGGCACGGTCACCGTATTTACGGAGGATGCCATTGACATCCTCAACATAGCTTACGCCAAATACCAACTGATAATCGATCCCCTTAAAGCCCGACAACGCTTTCCTGACCATCTCAATAAAATCCAATATTTCCTGTCTGTCTTCATGTGGAACCAGTATCATAAATACGTCCGCAGTCAGCCGGACAAAGAGCTGATCCTTATTACAGAGCACCTGCAGGGATTCGATAAAAAAGTTCAGCATCTCATCTCCGAACTGCTCCCCGTACATCTCATTGATCATCTTAAATTTCACAACATCAAACTGCACCAGCGCATATTTCCCGTCCGGATCCTGACGGATCACCTCGTGGGCCGCCTGCAGGAACGTGGCCGGCGTACTGTCATTGGTAACCGTCTGTGCCAGCTGCATCCGGTAGATTTCCTCCGCCGTCATCTCACAGATCACCATCGTCATCTGTACGGCTGCACCAGTATCGTCCTTTCGGAAAAAACAAAGCGTATTGTGATAGGAGTCCCTTCCGTCAGCCTTATACATACGGACGGATACTGACATATGGTTATCCTGTAACGGTACAAATTCTGCTGCGCCTTTCAGACCCTTTTTCAGAGCATGAAGAAATACCTCATAGGTCTCCTGATCCTCCTCTACCACAAAACGCAGAAAACCATCCAGTCCGTCAGACTGCATAGCTTCCGTATAGGCCAGCTGACTGTTATTCTTTAACTGGCAGATTCCGTTTTCGCTATTCCAGAGAAGTTTTAAGATACCTTCCATTAACCGTCCTCAATTCCAAATAATCACAGTAGATGATTAATACTATATCATCTCAGAAGGGCTTCGACAAGTTGCAACGTATTCCAAAAGAAGGAAGCATAAATTATTAAATTTGTACAAATTCTATTCGCACAAAACGCAATTTTCTCCCGGCTTTACATGACACAAATCCCTCCATATGGGCGTATATTTAATACATAGCAGGCGCCTTCCCCAAAAATAGCTTCCATTATATTTTTATAGCCATCAACCGCTTCATTTTTTACAAAAGCCTGAATTGTCCCGGCAAAACCACCGCCATGCACACGGCAGACGCCGTTATCTTTCAGGTAATATTCACTGACGGCAAGCGCCACCGTAAGACTCTGCGCCTGCGGCTCCTTTATACTATAAATGTTCTGCAGACACTTTTCCGAAGAAGCACCGCTTTCCCTGATCTCAGATAAGAACCTGTCAAAATCATCTTCCTCCAAAGCCTCTACCGCTTTGCTGACGCGTCCCTGCTCCGTATAAAAATGGATCGCTCGAAGAACCGCCCTGTCACCTGCCTCTTCACGGATCTTCGCAAGGTTGGCAAAGAAATCTTCTTCCTCCACATCTCTTAAAAATTCCTTTCCGAAATATGCGGCAGCCGCCTTCATTTCCATGGGGACAGCCGCGTAATCCTCCGTCAGATCCGCATGGGATCCTTTCGTGTCAACGATACACAGACTGTACCGGCGTCCTTCAAAATCCGCAGGGATCTGTCTGGTCATCGGCTGCTGTACATCGGCAAAATCAATATAAATCAGCCCGCCGACGCTGCATGCCATCTGGTCCATCAGGCCACAGGGTTTTCCAAAATAAATATTTTCCGCATACTGTCCGATCTTTGCGATATCCACGGAAGGCACCTGCATATCGTTGTATAATCCGGAAAAGATCGTCCCGATCAGACTCTCGAAGGCTGCCGAAGAAGACATTCCGGCTCCCATCGGGACATCTGAAGTTACATAGACTTCAAATCCGCCCACCTGATATCCTCTCTGCACCAGTCCGGCTGCCACGCCACGGATCAGCGCGGCCGTACTTTCCTTTTCTTCTTCCTTAGGTGCAAGCTGCCCCAGATCACACTCAATCAGAGGAGCGTCCCCCGATACCAGACGGACGATCTTCGCCCCGATCTCCGCCACAACACCAACCATATCCAGATTGATACTTGCCGCGAGCACATGTCCATGCTGATGATCCGTATGATTACCGGAAACCTCGGTTCTTCCCGGCGCACTGTAAACAGACACTCCTTTTTCGCCAAACAATTTCTGAAACTTCAAAAGTGCATCCTGATACCGCTGCTTTTGATAGGGTAATAACTTTTCATCCACATAGATTTCACGCAGACGTCCATCATAAATGCCGCTTTGAATTTCCTGTATATATTCACTTATATTTTGCATAGCGGTATCCTTTCTTTTTCAGATCGTTATGACATGATCCCTAAGTGGACCGGCGCAACAACCGCCATACTGCCGGAATCTTTGGTTTATCATATCATACGTCCCTTATCTTATCACAACTTTTTCATAAAAAAGAGCTCCAAAGAATTACTTTGTCGCTCTTTTAAATAATCACTGTCAAATGATCCTGGTGTCAGGTTTATTCACCCATCTGTTTTTTCACCTCTTCGGCGAAGTTCTCCTCTTTCTTCTCCATACCCTCGCCGACTTCAAATCTTACCATCTTTGTAATTTTCAGATTGCCGGAAACTGTACCAAGGTACTGCGCAACTGTCTGCTTGCCGTCTTCTGCCTTAACATATGTCTGGTCTAAAAGACTGATTTCTTTTATCTGCTTTGAAATACGTCCTTCCACCAAACCGCTGAAAATCTTATCAGAAACAATTGACTCTTTGTCAGCGAATGCCAGCTCAACCAGCGCATTTCTTGCCCCGTCAGAAAGGAAGTTGAATAAGTAGTTCATATTGCTCTTCTTCTCTTCGTAGATAGCAATATCTTCCGCACTCCATACTGCGTCGCCGATCGCCTTATCGATCAATTTCTGTAATAACGGCTTAGGAAGAGACGCAGGATCATTCAATGCGCTGTCGATCGTAATTTCCCTTAATTTATCAAGTTCTTCCGCGGAGATATCTGCCCTGCTGATATACTGCGGATTCATAGCCGCAATCTGCATTGCAACGTTGGAAAGTGCTTCCTTCGCTTCCGCAGAGGAATCTCCGTCCGCCGCTACAAGGACGCCGATTCTTCCACCGGCGTGAATATAAGACGCAACGGCATCTCCACTAACCTTCTCAAATCTTCTGACAGAAAGTTTCTCACCGATGGTAAGCGTCTTTTCTTCCAGTTCGGACTTAATATCAAGAATGGAAACAATATCCTCGCCATCTCCGGCTTTTTCAACAGAAGAAGCGAGCGCCTTCTCCGCTATTCCCTGTACAAAATTCTGGAACACCTCGTTCTTGGCAACAAAGTCTGTCTCGGAGTTGACCTCCACAACAACTGCCGTATTATCGGAACCCGCAACTCTCGCAATCCCTTCCGCAGCAATTCTGCTTGCCTTCTTTTCCATCTTGGCAGCACCGCTTTTTCTTAATACATCAACTGCCTCTTCCATATTACCATCGGTCTCGGTAAGTGCCTTTTTGCACTCCATCATACCTGCACCGGTTTTTTCCCTTAATTCTTTTACCATAGCTGCGGTAATTGTAGCCATATTCATCATCCTCCAATTTTAATTATATTTCGCAAAAATATTACCAAGCCGTCCAATGCAGATCTTGCTTTACGAAACCGGACAGCCGGGTAATATTTTAATGTTTTACTCTATACTGCATACAGAAAACCGATTATTCAGCCTCTGCTTCTACAGCTTCTTCCTCTGCGTCAGCCTCTGCGCTCTCTGCTTCCTCATCTGTCATTGTCTCGCCCTGATTTGCTTCGATGATCGCGTCAGCCATCTTGGAAACGATCAGCTTGACTGCACGGATTGCATCATCATTACCGGGAATCACATAATCCAATTCCTCAGGATCGCAGTTGGTATCAGCGATACCGATCAGTGTAATGCCAAGGGAATGTGCCTCCTGCACGCAGATTCTCTCCTTCTTCGGATCTACAATAAAGATCGCATCCGGAATCCGGTTCATTTCCTTAATACCGCCAAGATTCTTCTCTAACTTTTCCCATTCCTTCTTGATCTGGATAACTTCCTTCTTCGGAAGAACGTCAAACGTTCCGTCCTCAGCCATCTTCTCAATCTCTTTAAGCCTCTTTACACGGGACTGGATCGTCTTAAAGTTGGTCAGCATACCACCCAGCCATCTCTCGTTGACATAGTACATACCACAACGCTCAGCCTCTGTCTTAACCGCTTCCTGTGCCTGCTTCTTTGTGCCGACAAACAGAACGGTTCCGCCCTGCGCTGCAATATCGGAAATTGCATTGTAAGCCTCATCGACCTTTCCTACTGATTTCTGAAGATCGATGATATAGATACCATTTCTCTCTGTGAAGATATACGGAGCCATCTTAGGGTTCCATCTTCTTGTCTGGTGTCCAAAATGTACACCCGCCTCCAACAACTGTTTCATTGAAATTACGCTCATTTTTCTACCTCCGTTTGGTTTTGCTTCCGCATATTTCGTACTGACGCCACCTGAAGCGTAACAGGCACCGGCATCTCAATCCATATGCGTGCTGATTTTAGTTACCGAAAAATTATAGCATACCCTGGCAGGTTTTGACAAGAGTATTTTTTTCATCCTCTATCTCCTGTTCCAGATCCTTTGTTTTCTTATACATATTGACAGCATACATGATCCTTTTCTGATCCTCCGGCGTGAACATCGTGATCGCCCTGCCAAGATCTCCAATACAGTCCTGATTTGCCATCAGTGTGCCTCCATTCTCCAGAGAAACCATCAGACACTTATGCGGGTCACTGACAATACCTAAGCAGAGTTGGTTTTTCTCCGTATCGCAGAAAAATGTCACTCCATTATAATTAATACATCCATCCGTCGCCAGATAATCATACGGTGCATGCTTTTCTCCTTTGATCTGCTTCAGCAGTTTCTCCTGAAATTCCTTTTTCTCTTCCACAGTTCTGCCTGTTCCCTGCTTTCTTCCATTCTCCAGCGCCGCCGTTTCATTCTGATCTTTATTCTTTCCTGTTACCTGCCGGTTCCATCCATAAACTTGCTGATTACTGCCTGGGATTCCTGTTACCATGTCTGTTCCTCCATTCTTTTTCTATTTATTTGCATTATGGTTTTTTAATTTGCATAATGGCATTTTAATTTACATTATAGCTTTTTGATTTACATTATTGCTTTTATATTATTCCTTCCGTAATGTTGTCCATAAGGTTTACATAACCTGCAGTTTGAGCATCTATGTTCCAAAAATGATTTCATTTATAGATGTTAGAACATAAATGTTCGAAACATAGATGCTCAAGCAAAGAGTTATGTAAACCATTCAACACCCCACAAAAAAGGACAGCAACCAAAATTTCCATTGATTACTGTCCTAGTCTTTGCCATAAGTCATCCTTAACTACATTATGTATCGACCACCCGGCGCATAACTTAACTATTATTGATTCACTTTTTGATCAGAAAGCATAAAACGACCATTTCTTATCGTTTTGACGTGATGATCTCCGCAATCTGCTGCTCCGTCGCACCTACGGGAATCACATGGACGCCGGTTCGGATAGTCCTGTCATATCCGTGGGAGCAGAGATACGCATCGTATTCCGCCTGAGAGGACACCAGCCCCAATGCCGCCAGCTTACCTGCTACTGAAACAGAAGAGTCTCCATTGGTAACCGTGATCGTCACAGTATCCTGTCCGACTTCTGAGCCCGACATACCCTCCTGCGATTCCGTCTCCGCCTCATCATCATTCCCTGCCGCAGACAGGATATCTTCCCCTGCAGGATCCCCGGAGGATGCATTCCCGTCCTCCGCTGTGCCGGAATGATCTCCATGGTCGGAGGAAGCTACGTCAGAATCCTGACCGCCTGCTGCATTTCCATTACCCGATACAGCATCTTCCCCATCAGCCGCCGCATTTCCATTACCCGACACGGTATCTTCACCATCAGCCACTGCATTTCCATTACCTGACACGGTATCTTCGCCACCTGCCAAGTTTCCTTCGGAAATGCTGTTTCCGCCGCTGATCGACGGATCGATTCTCGACAGCACTACATTTTCAATCATTCCCAGTTCTCTTGCCCGCGCCATCACTTCTTCGTCTGTCATCGACGGTTCTGCCGCATGAACGCTGAAATGCAGGATCAATGCAGTCACTGCCATGCCGATTCCAAGTCCCCTTAAATAATGCCGTAATCTCATATCTTACCTCGCTCTAATTCTCCATGTCAAAGTAATTAGATTGAAAAATCATTGATTTTTCAATCTAATTACTTAGTTTCAAAAAGATCAATCACCAGCTTGACCTCGCCCACGCCAAGCCCCAACGACTTCGCTATAGCAACATTGGACTTCCCGCGCTTATGAAGCTCAAGGATCCGTTCATTGCTATTGACGCTGCTTTCCTCATCCGGCGTAAATTTCAGATTGACATCCTTCCCATCCAGCAGCATTTCCTCCGCAAGATTATGCGCCTCTGACTTTACAGCGCTTTTTCTCACCGGCGTCTTATTGATACGTCGTTTCTCCACTGGCACCTTTGCCTTCACCGGAGCCGGAGCCGTTTCCCCTGACCCCGCCATCCTGATCCTCTCGATGCCGGTCTGCTGTTCCACAACGGTACTTTCTCCCTGTGCATTCTTTCTGGCAAGCAGCATCTTCTCCTCTGCAACAACCGCCTGTTCCTGCGCTTTCTTCGCCCGCGCCCTTGCAGCCCTTGCCGTCTTATTGGCTTCCGCAGCGATCTCCTTAGCGTTTTCTCCCGCCGTCAGGGCGTCCTGCGACAGCTGGTAGGCATCCTGCGCGCTTTTATCAGTCTGCAGAAGCAGGTTCGTCAGATCCTGCTTGCTGTTATTAAGCATATCGTACATAAAGACCGTTTCCTGATGATTATTGCCGATCTGCTCCATGACCGAATCTGAATATTCACCAAATGTCATCATTTTTTCATTCAACACACGTTCCAGTGAGCGTTCCGCCTTCTCCATGGAATACTCGATCGTCTCGTCAGTCAGCCTGGAGATCCGTTGTCTGGCATCTTCATATTCTTCGTCAAAGATATCCTGTATCTGCTCTTTTGTCAGCGTATCACCATCTGATCGTCCATTTTTCTTTTCCGGAATAAAAAAGCTTGCAAAAAAAATTGCAGCTCCCGCAAAAAGTAAAATAATTTCCATCAAATCCATCTGTATCTCTACTCCTTATCCATGATCCATATCTGTCCACGCAGGTGTCAGATACGGATATCAAAAGAATCTTTTCCCTTTTTTACTATTTTATCCTCGGTTTGTTTTTTTCTATTCCTGCCGCCGTCCCCATGATAGGAACTGCCCTGTCGTCCCCTGTCTTCTTCATTCCATTCTGCCTCGTCGCGACTAATGACCTGCGAAGATGCAGATTCCACATTGCGCTGCACCTGATTCTGAAAATTGCCGTAATCAACCATAGGTCTGGTATCTTCATTCTGTTTCATCGTCTGAAAATCCTGCTGACGCGGAATCTGCCCCTGAAACTCTATCATGCTGATTGCCATACGAACCCACCTCCCATGCTGATATACTATATACTTATAGGCTCTCCACCTTTACCGCACCGTCCCGCTTTCTCAAGCAGCAGAATTTGATCGAATCCCTGATCGTAGTCGAGACATCTGATATCGTAACGATAACTCCGGGACACATTTCACCGGAAACCTCAACTTTGGCATCCATCGCCTGCGCAAGCAGCTTTTTACATTCCTCCAATTCCTGCCCGCGTGACTCAACCACCTGCTGCAGATGTCTTGCCGTCTCTATCAGCTGTGACATATATTTCATCTGTTCCTTCTGCGACACGTTACTATCCAGAAGCTTTTTCTTCGTACTTTCCAGCACAGGCAGGATCTTATCGAGATTTTTCTTTGCTTCGTCCAGCTCTTTCTTCAACTGTGTTCTTCTTTCGCTGACCGAAGGATCGACGCCGACCACGATATTGGTCGCCGTCCCCATAGGCGTTCCAAGATTCTTTGTGCTGATCAGATTGGTCGCAATAACCGTTCCGCCGATAATGCTTGCATTTTTACCGGATACATGGATCTCCGTCTTGGACTTCACATTAGACTGCACGATGGTCTCTGTTTCCACATATCCGCCGGCGGTTACAGAGCAGTTCTCCAAAAACTTGGAGATAACATTGCCTTCCGCAACAAGCTTCCCTTTGCCCATACCATTGATGCCTCTTGTAAGGACAATATTATTGCCGGATTCCATATAAGCGCCTTCTACGGTTCCCTTTACTTCAATATCACCACGCGCACGTACCGAAAAATTAGTACAGACATTGCCATTGATCTTGACCGAACCATCGTAATCAATATTTCCTGTTGAATTGTCCACGTTCTCCACTTCAAGAACATTAGAAACAAATACCGTGCCGTCCACAAGCGTCACATGACCGTCCACCATGGACCGCAGTTCTGTTTTTTCTTCGTTTTTCTCAATATTGTTGCCATGCTTGAGAACCATCCGGATGACTTCCTTCTGGCGTATCGGGGCGCCTAAAACATTGACCCCCGGTTCTCCAAGATCCGCCGGCGTGAGCACCGCCAGAAGATCACCCTTTTTACAATGGCTCACAAGATCCAGATCAAAATAATTCACCGTCCCGTCTTCACGAAGCTGCGGGCGCATCGTTCTGTCTGTCTTGAAAAAATACTCTATCTTTGCATCTGCTCCCTCTCTTGGCGGCTTTCCACACGCAACTGTGCAAGGCGTTCCATACTCCCTGTTTTCCAGAAATGTCCTGATCGCCTCCTCATCTACACCATATTCCACCTTGGCAAGACGGAGCGCTGACTCTATATCCTCCAGTGTACACGCTTTGCCGTTGGTGGAGGGCGGATACAAACAGATATTTGCTTTCATCTTATCGAATGAAACATTGACCATGCACTTCTCCTTGATGGGCAGGACCTTTTCCACAGTCAATAAAATATCCTGTTCTTCCACAAGTCCGTTAATGGCATCGCTCAACACTTTAACATCATAGGGAAGTCTTTCCGCTTCCAAATAATCCAATACTTCTTTGAAATTAATAGGACGGCCATCCTCCGTCGGAGGATAGCATCTTAAATATACGCCTACCGTTTTAAAAATCACTTGAAAATAACCGTTCATCCATACCCCTTTTTCATAACTAAAATAACTAAATCTGCGACAAAATACCCATATAATTTCCCAGCTTTGTCTTCATTTTCTGCAGTGCTCTGGTATGCAGCTGAGAAATCCTTGATTCCGACACTTCCATAATATTACTGATCTCTTTTAATGTCAGCTCCTCATAATAATAAAACAGGATAACATTGCGTTCTTTTTCTGTCAGAAGCTCCAGCGACTCCTTCAGCATCTCTTTTAATTCTTCCTGCTCAACCTTTTCCTCCGGCATCTCAAAATGGTTGGGCTGTGAAGCATCATTGGGCACTTCGCTTCCCTGCTCCATAAACTCATTCAGCGAGACTACATTCGTCACTTTCATCTGTGACTGCCATTCTTACCAGCTATGGGATCTTCGGCCTGATCGATGCGATCGATAAGTTTGACCACCGCAAAGGGATCAAATTTGAAACGTATGCGTCTCTCCGTATCCGCGGCGCTATCTTAGATCAGATTCGAAAGAATGACTGGATTCCCCGGACGGTCAGACAGCGGCAGAAACAGATCGATACCGCTATCAAGGAGATCGAAGCCAAGACGGGACGTCCGGCAACAGACGAGGAGATTGCCGCAGCCATAGGTATCAGCGATGATGAGTTGCTGGAATGGCAGTCACAGATGAAAGTGACGAATGTAGTCTCGCTGAATGAGTTTATGGAGCAGGGAAGCGAA
>DLOP01000001.1:10857-11048 GCA_002478505.1 Lachnospiraceae bacterium UBA7481 | reverse complement strand
CGGAGATCTTCCTGCCGTCGTCCCTTACATATATTGGAGAGAGTGTATTTACCGGCTGTAGCAGCCTAATACAGATTGAATTACCAGATGGTATAACCAGTATTGGCAAGAGTACATTTGAGGATTGCAGCAGTTTAAGAACAATTACGTTGCCTGCCTCTCTAATAAGTATTGGCAACGATGCATTTTCC
>DLOP01000001.1:10558-10717 GCA_002478505.1 Lachnospiraceae bacterium UBA7481 | reverse complement strand
GGAAATTACGCTACCGGACAGCGCTATAGCAAGCATTAGCACTGGTGCATTTTCCGGCTGTGACGGGCTGGCAGAGATCACAATACCCGATAGCATAACAAAAATTAGCGCTGACGCATTTTCCGGCTGTAAAGGCCTAACGGAAATTACGCTACCAGA
>DLOP01000001.1:4911-10443 GCA_002478505.1 Lachnospiraceae bacterium UBA7481 | reverse complement strand
ACGGAAATTACGCTACCGGATAGCGTAATGCGCATTAATGCTTGCGCATTTGCTAATTGTAGCAGTTTAACTGAAATCACAATACCGGACGGCGCAACGTTTATTGATATGGGTGCATTTTACGGTTGCAGTGGTTTGACGGAAATCACGATACCTAATAGCGTAACGATAATTGGTGATAACGCATTTACTGATTGTAGCAATCTGACAAAAATCACGATACCAGATGGCGTAACAGACATTTACATGGGTGTATTTCGCGGCTGCAGTGGTCTGACGGAAATTACGATACCAGATAGCGTAACGGGTATTCGTGCTGAAGCATTTCGCGGTTGCAGCAGTTTAACGGAAATCACGATACCGGATAGTGTAATGAGTATTGATGGTAGTAGTGTATTTTATGATTGTAGCAGTTTAACGGAAATCACGATACCAGACGGCGTAACGAGCATCGGTCATTTTGCATTTGAGGGTTGCAGTGGTTTAACGGAAATTACGCTACCGGATAGTGTAACGAGTATTGGTTTTTGGGCATTTAAAGACTGCAGTGGCCTGACAGAAATCACGATACCGGATAGCGTAACGAGTATAAGGGACGATGCATTTGAAAACTGCAGTGATATGACCATTTATTATAGCGGCAATGCTCTTGATTCTTATATTGATGACAATAGCAGTGATTGGAGTGCGCAAAATATCGTCTGGGTTAGGCAGTAGGGGCAATAAGAAAAATTGTTGCTTATAAATGCGCAAGGAAATGCAGATATTTGGATTTGGAGGGAGACTAATGGAAAAAAATAAAAATCATAAAATATTATTGATAGTAATGAAAATGATAACGTTTTCCATCTTTTTTTTAGCTATTGTTGTCTGGGTAGGTATCCTTGCAATAATACAAAATGCAATTTATGAGCTTCCTCTTATTTTCTCACTAATATTTGCGGACATAGCCATTTGTTGTATGATGCTTCTGTGGTGGAGGTGGATCATATTTGAAAAATGTGACTTTCAGGCTTACGAGAAATATGTGTTAAGCTTCCTGAAGCGGAAGAGGTATAAAGAAAATGTAAATTTTCATAAGTCATTACTTTTTATCAGTCTGGTATTAAGAAAGTATGATGAAAGCAGACAGGAAATAGATGAACTGCGTCGGCTGGACAGCCGCTTAACACCTGCGCAAAGATTAGAGGTGCAGCTTCATATTATTGACTATATGATTTGTGTGAACGAAACGGCATCTTTAAATACGGAATTGGAAAATGCAAAAAATATATTACAGAAACTCAGCGGCAAAAATGACCGGATCAAACTTATATATCAAGGAAGCCTTAAACTTCGCCAATATCTAATAGAAGAACGGTGGGAAGATGTACTTAAATTATTAAAGATAATATCAAAAAATAACATGACAACTTTTGAGCAAGTTAATACTGCTTATTATCGTGGAAAATGCTGCTACAACCTTGGCAGGTATGAAGAAGCGTTTCATGAATTTAAATTTGTAACTAAATATGGCGGAAATACAATGTATGTTACCTGGGCAAATGACTTGATGGAAAAAATACCGGAAAAGAATTTATATGAAAGCAAAAGCCCGGAGCAATCAATAAAAGTAAAACATAGGATAAATAAAATAACTATCACTTTAGCAATCAGTTGTCTTTTGTTAATATTATCGATTGGTATCAATCACTATTGCTCTCATGGTAATAGTATTGAGGAAGCATATAGCAGACGATATTTTTGCGCACAGGATGAACTGACTATTATATATCAAAAAGAGATTGACAATTATGAACTGGTTATTTTGTATGATGAAGGAAATGCGCAAAATATGGCATATTGTCTTCTTGAGGAAACAGATTCCGTTTACAAAATTATTGAGTCTTTCCGTTTAGATTGGGATTTAGAAAAGAATCAAATACATCCGCTTAGAATTGAACTGACGGAAAGAGAAAAAGAGTTTTATCGAAAGAACAAGACAAATGGGGAGATATGGTTGGTTTTTACCGATTTTTATCAGAAAAATAGTATTTTTTATCAAGAAGATATGACATATGTAGGTATCTGCTCTTTTCCTATAGCAGAAAACATAGTAGTTAATGGAAATCCTGTTAATTTTGAAGAAGTTATTTATATAGATGAAACAGCTTTCTGTATTTGGAGCGTGAAAAATGTAAATTTAAAATCAAGTATCCACGTTGATTATTTAGTAGAATAAAGATAACAGTATGAAAATAAAAAATGTGCGGGTATGAAAAGGAGGTCCTTAGTATGAGTACAAATATGAAAAGAACTTTGTTGGTGATAGGAAGCAGTATATTGGTCTTATTAGGGGGATGTTCAGGAGATCCTGAGGACGTTACGAATCAACTTTCAGATAGTATTGTATCAGAAGATAAAGTATCGGAAAATGTGATATCAGGGGACGAAACTTCCGACAGTGAAGCAGCTGTAAATGAGATATCAGAAAATACGGTATCAGAAAATATGATGTCCGAAGATGAAACATCGGAAACAACTTATATTATTGGAGAAGATGATATCATTAATCTGGAGGAGGCGCTTGCAAACTGGTCAGATCTTTATGATATACAGAGAAAGATCACGGAAGAAGTGGGTTATGTAGATAATGGTGTTCCTATAGAGCTGCAGGATCTGCTGATATATGATAATGACGGAATTGATGATGAAAGAGATGAATACTGGAAAGAATACGCTGTTGACTGTGAGCAGATCACAGAGGAAAACAAGGATGATTATCCGATTGAAGATATTGTGTGGGATACCTTTGATTATACACGTCTGAGGGTTATTGACATTGACGGTGACGGAGAAGATGAATATTTTTATTCTGTAGCCAATGGTAACAGTGGGTGGTCGTATTTGTGTTTTTATAAGAATGTAGAAGGTAAGTGGATCGATATCGCGGTTGGTAATTCTGAACGTGGCAATAGAATTCTATCCTGTGAGGGCAGGTATTATATATGGTCAGCTGATGCTTTAAGATGGTGGAATGATGAGGTTGAGACAGTGCGTCCGAATGAAGCCTTAATTGACGACAATCCGTGTTGGAATACTATGGGGTTGGCGCAGTCGCCGACAGAGTACACTCCGTATGAACTATATACTAATGTACAGGATGAATCGATTGATTTTCTGGAGGGTATCAGTTTAAACTGCGAAGAATTCAAAGATAATGATGTGGAAAAAATAGAGATCGAGCCGTCCCATTGCTGGTATACAGATACTGTTCCATTATCTGTCGAATATGGCTTTGAAAAATCATATAATGGAGAACAATATCTGTACGTCGTAACAGAAAGACGGACTAGTAGAAGAATCTATTGGGAATCATGGGACAATCAAATAATCATTATGCACCGGACGGAAAATGGGGCATGGGAGGTCGTGAAAGTATATTATCTGATGGCAGGTTTTAACTGTACATTACATTAAGTTTAAATTTTTTACAAGAGGGAATTATGGAGCAAAAGAAATTGTTGGTCGTAGATGACGAAGCGGATATCAGGATCTTATTAAAAGAATATTTGGAACTGGAAGGTTATCAGGTCTGTCTGGCGGCAAATGCAAGGGAAGCGCAAAGTGCCCTTGACAGCGGGCCGGATCTTATTTTACTGGATATCAACATGCCGGGAACGGACGGACTTCTCTGGTGCGAGCAGATCAGGGATCTGGTGCAGATACCGATCCTGTTTTTAAGCGCGCGGACGGAAGAAGCAGATAAGATCAAAGGATTTAGAGCGGGCGGGGACGATTATATTTTAAAGCCTTTCAGCATGGAAGAATTGTCAGCCAGGATCGAAGCGCATCTAAGGAGAGAGGAACGAAAGGAAAAAGGAGAAAGGCGGGAGTATTCGGAGGGCGGTCTGAAGATAGATTTTGGCGGTTATCGGATATTAAAGGATGGTAAGGATATCGGGCTTACCAAAATGGAATTTCAGATCGTGGAGCTTTTGTTTACCAACAAGGGACAGGTATTTACCAAGGAGAGTATCTATGAGAAGGTGAGAGGCTTTGACGGCGAGGCGGACGCCGCTGTCATAACGGAGCATATCAGGCGTATTCGTATGAAACTCGGCGCAAGTAAGGATCAGGAGTATATAGAAACAGTGTGGGGTGTGGGATATCGATGGATTGGTTAGAGGAATATGTAGAAAAGTTAAGACAATATATCAAGAATGCTTCCATGATCAGGACAGCGGCGGCGTATTTGGTGATTGCCACGCTGGGAAGCTTAGCGTGTACCATGCTGACGATGCATATTACATCTTTATGGATCAATGTGATACATGAGAGAATACCTTTTTTAAGCTATAGGATACGGGAGATAGAGCAGATACAGCTTCTTGAGAGGGTGAGACAGGTTTGCCCTTATTTTTTTATGCTGATATCCATTGTGATCGCGGGAAAATATTATGTGGAAAATAAGATCAAGGCGGCTGTTTCGGAGATCGGACTTTCCTTAAAACATATGGCAGCAGGTGATCTTTCTTTTGAAATAGCATTACAGAGTGAAGATGAGATCGGGATGATCGCGAAGGATATGGAGAATCTTAGAGAAACGTTAAAAAGGGATAAACTGAATCAATGGCGGATGGGAGAGGAACAGAGAAAGATCAATGCGGCGTTTGCCCATGATATCCGTACACCGCTTACAGTTATGAAGGGCTATACGGAATTTTTGATAAAATATGTGCCGGAAGGGAAAGTAACGGAGCTGATGCTTTTGGACAAATTGGACCGGATTTCCAGACAGGGAGACAGACTGCTTTGTTTTTCAAAAACAATGACCAGACTGCAGACCATGGAAGAGTGGGAAGTCCATTGCAGACAGATCAGGATGTCAGAAATTTGCAGTTATATCAAAGAAGCGGCGGAAGGGATCAAGGGGGAGATACAGATCCTTTTTAACGATCAGACGAATGGATCGGAATCTGTTCTGGTGGATTCCGGGCTGATCATGGAGGCGGTGGAAAATGTACTTCAAAATGCTGTCCGGTATGCAAAGAAGCAGATCGAGATCACCGTACAGAATAGAAATAACAAGCTGATGATATATGTGAAGGATGACGGAGAGGGATTCTCTGAAAAAGCGCTCAGAGAAGCGGATACGGTCTATTTCCGGGAAAGGAAAGAGGCAGAGGATGATGAAGGGCATTTTGGAATCGGACTTTCCATTACAAAAATGTTATGTGAAAAACACGGAGGAGAATTGAAATTATTAAAC
This sequence comes from Lachnospiraceae bacterium UBA7481, assembly GCA_002478505.1. Classification (GTDB taxonomy): domain Bacteria; phylum Bacillota; class Clostridia; order Lachnospirales; family Lachnospiraceae; genus NK4A136. Next base: position 5,192 of record DLOP01000001.1, on the reverse strand, counting down.
AGCGTAGAGGGCGGCGCAGTTGTGGCAGTTTCTTTTTTCATTTCTATTTGAGCCGCCAAAGGCGACATGGGGGATTTAGATATCTGTAGAAATAATCTTAAGAATTTTTTTAGTTTATATAGAGAATTTATAGGGATTTTCCATTTATACTAAGGAAGTACTGATTTAATCAGTGCTTCCTTAGTGCTTTCGGTGGATGCGCACGGATTTGCAGTGGAATTAGTGTGAAAAATATATCTAAGGCAGTAAAAAACACTGCCTAAGATATATTAAGTTTCACA
>DLOP01000001.1:0-4853 GCA_002478505.1 Lachnospiraceae bacterium UBA7481 | reverse complement strand
AAAGCTGCGACATGAGGGATTATTATAAGGAAAATTTCAAGAAGGGAGATTGCAGTATCAATGGAGATGTCAATCGAGATCCGTGATCTGACAAAGAATTACGGAAAAAAACAGGCGCTGTCAAAGGTGGATCTGACCATATCACAGGGAATGTTTGGACTGCTTGGACCTAACGGCGCGGGAAAAACCACACTGATGAAAATACTGACTACTCTGCTCAAAAAGACGGAGGGTGAAGTGACGATCTGCGGTGTGCCGGTTGAAAAGAACAGGCAGATACGAAATATAACCGGATATCTTCCCCAGGATTTTTCCATGTATGGAAATATGAGCGTTTATGAGGCGTTGGATTATCTGGCGGTGCTTTCGGGAATGTCTAAGTCGGAAAGAAAAAGTAAAGTGCCGGAGATGCTGGAAAAAGTCAATTTGTTGGAAAAGCAAAAGATCAAGGTAAAATCCATGTCCGGCGGAATGATAAGGCGGCTTGGAATCGCGCAGGCGATCATCCATGATCCTAAGGTAATTATTGTAGATGAACCCACGGCGGGACTGGATCCTGAGGAAAGAGTCCGATTCAGAAATCTTTTGTGCGAGATCGCAAAGGACAGGATCGTCTTACTTTCTACGCATATTGTAGGAGATATTGAGGCAACCTGTGAAAATATTGCTGTGCTCAATCAGGGAAAAATCTGTTTTAACGGTAAGGTGACGGAGCTGCTTTCCATGGTAGAGGGGAAGGTGTATTCCGCGGAGATCGCGGCAGTGGAATTGGAAAAAGTAAAAGAAAAATATATGGTAACGGGAATCCTTGTTACGGGAAGTACGGCAAATATAAAGATCATAGCAGACGAGCAGCCTTTTTCACAAGCAAAACAGGTGCAGCCGGATGTTGAGGATGCGTATATGTATCTGATGCATAAGGAGAAATAAAGATTAAGGGAAAGGAAAAGAAAGATATGTTCGGAACATTATTTATAAAAGAATGCAGGCAGGTTTTGAAAAGTCTGGTGTATTATATTTATGTTGTGATCTTTGTTTTGTTTATTACCAGTCAGATGAGCGGCGAAGATGAACTGCGTGAACCGCAGCCGGGATGGTCTTATTACGGAATGACGGTGACACAGGACACTGCCTTGATTATGGAGGGGACTTTGGCGAATCTGATACAGGAAGTTGGCCGCAATTCCTTTGCCACGTATCCCATAGGACTTTATAAAGAAGTCAACTTAACTGATGGTGAGATAGAGCAGGTAAAAGCAATTTTGGAGCATTGTACGGGTAGAAGTTTTGAAATACTGGATGAAGAAATGGAACAACAATTTATCCAGAACGGAGTAGGAGGTGCAAGTTACCAGGCAGCTGTAAAAGAAGGATTAACTTATGCGGAATTTGAAGCTGCAATGGAAGAAGTCTGCGATCTTGTGGGGAGGGGTTCGTTTTATGAAAAGGGAAGTTATGAGAACCGCATCCGTGTCCCGATGACATATGAACAGGCAAAGGAAGACTTTGACGCCTTAAGTACAATAGACGGGCTGACACGTGCCTATATGCGGCTGTTTTGCGATTATGCCGGAATCATACTTTCCGTTCTGCCGATCTTTATCGGCGTGTCAAGAGCGCTTCGTGATAAACGGGCAAAAGTACAGCAGGTTATTTTTTCCAAGTCTGCCTCCGGGACGCAGATCATCGTAAGCCGTTATCTTGCCAATCTGGTAATGATCAGCATCCCTGTGTTCCTTACGGCATTATTGATACAGCAGCCGTTTTATTATAGGGCGCAGACCATGGGCGTACAGGGAGATATCTGGGCGTTTCTGACTGTACCCGGCATATGGCTTTTGCCGGAGATCATGACTGTGCTTGCCGTGTCTTTTCTGATCACAGAATTTACCGATACTATCTGGACGATATTTTTGCAGGTAGCATGGGCGATTACAAGCCTTATCAGCGCGACTACACTGGTGGGAGATTTCGGACTGAAGCTGGTGGCAAGATGGAATACGCTTGGTAGGACGCTGCTTTACTGCTCTCTGGAGAAAGAATTATTCTTTAACCGGGGATTTTATTTTCTGCTGGCTGTCGTTTGTGTGATACTTACGGTGCTTGTTTATGAGAAAAAGCGCAGGGGAGGGGAAAGTGTGCATGAGAAATTACGCAAATTTGATAAATAGTTTTGTAAGAAAACAATATTATCCTCATCTGCTGCTGGTTCTTCTTTTGGCGATTTTGTCCGGCGGGTTTGTAAGCCTGAAAGGATTGGAAAGCGCCCAGGCGGCGAAGGTTATGGAGATGTACGTTGCGTTCATCGGTCTTATTCTTTTTACGCCGCTCTTTATGCCGGAACAGGATAAAGCGATCTGGAATTTGGAGAGAAGTAAAAAAACATCCATGTGGAAAGTATATCTTTTCCGGATGCTTCCTGCGGCCTTGGTATGCCTTTTGGTCATTTGGATGTTTTTATATCAGATGAAAAGAGGTGGAGGGATTTTTGACTTCCACATTCTTTTCCGTGGATCATGCTGTGAGATTTTCTTTTTGGGAAGCATTGGATTTTTTGTTTCCGCCGTGACCAATCAGGTGATCATCGGGTATATGATCGCTGTGATCTATTATGTGGTAAATATCGGCGGAAACAATTATTTAGGGAAGTTCGCCCTGTTCCGGATGATGAAAGGGGATTACGGAACGTGGATGTACTGGCTTTTAGGGGCAGTATTACTGTTTGCGTCCGGCATAGTAGTCCGTGAAAAAATAGCATATCATAAGGGATAAGCTGAAACGGAACTTTCAAATCAGAAAATAATTTAGAAAATAATATGGTTGCTTTCCGTGTATTTATCGTATTGGTTCCATACCCTGATGCAGACATTTCTTACCTGGTTTTTGGGCAGCGGGATGGTAATATACCCTTCCCCTTCCGCATTCCAGCCCCATAGTTTGGACCATGTTTTGCCGCCGTCGCAGCTATAGCTGTAGTAGATGATCTTACTGTCACTGTCTGCTGCATATACATGGAGGCTTGCCGTATTATTTACCATATTATGACCAATCAGCTCGATCCTGCTTACTTCCGGTTCTGTCGTATCCGGCATTACCACATCCGTAGGAACCGGAAAAGCCGGACAGGCATAGCTGCTGTAATCTACATTCAAAATAGACGAGGATAATCCATAATATTTCGCGACTGCCGTAGCGTCTGCTTTTCCAAGCAGTTTCAATGCTTCCATCGACTGATAAAAATTATAATCGTGGGCTTCATCCATAAAACAATGCTCGATCAGAGCCGGTGTCACGCCTCTGTTGACGGAATGCTTGATAATGCCGTAATAATCGCCATCGCTGTCTGTTGACAGCCTTGTTTTAACGCCTCTTGCAGTATATATGCCGATATCCTCTGATAACTGCTGCAATTCAATCGTTCCAAAACTTTTTCCCCTGGAGTAATATTCGCCAAATGCCGAAACCCATACTTCGGAACCGAAAAATTCATGATTTTCAGAAGCGTTCAAATGAATACAGTAGAGAAAATCCGCCCCCGCATCTGCCGCGATCTGCGCCCGTTCTTCCAAAGAAAGGGTCGTATCCCCGGTTCTGGTCATAACCACGGTGATGCCTTCGTATTTCATCAGTTCTTCCTGCATTGCGTTGGCAATGATCAGGTTAAGGTCTTTTTCCCACAGTCCAAAATAATGGGCGCCGTTGTTGGTTCCGCCATGGCCGGGATCGATACATACTACAATATTAGCAGCCTGCGTTGTTATTGGAAAAAAGCTTCCCAGCATAGCGGCAAGCAGGATCATGGTCATGCAATATTTGATGAATTTTCGTAAAAGCGGTTTTTTCATAAGCGGCTCCTTTGGAATGTTTGGTATTTTTTATGTCCGGTTTACATCCGGCTTACATAACTCTTTGTTTCAACATCTATGTTCCAAAAATATCATAAATGAAATCATTTTTGGAACATAGATGTTGAAACTTCGAGTTATGCAAACCTCATTGACAACGTATAAAGATTTTTTCTGTGCTTACAGGTATTTACGATCCCTGTAAGCGTATGTATTAAACTCATTATAACAAAATATAACACATATATCCAATGGTAAATTCTGAAAATACCCGATATAATAACGATTCTGGCAGCAGTCAATCATGACGGACAGATATAATAGATTCTATGATTGATGATACGGAAAGCTGGGCATCAGTTCCAGCTTAAATTTATTTTTCTCATGTAACAGGTCGATCTTTGCTTTGATTTCTTCATCTTCACAGACACCGGTGCGGATATAGCGGTCCAGAACAGCATAGGTAAATCCGAGATTATCTTCATCCGTTTTACCGCAGAGACCGTCGATGGGCGGTTTTTCAATCAGTTCCTTTGGCAGTCCAAGCTCGTAGCCGATTTGTTTTACCTCCGTAACGGTTAAGTGGGACAACGGCGCGAAGGAGCCGAAACCGTCGCCGCCATAGGTGGAATAACCGACCCAGTCTTCGCTTAGATTGCAGTTGCAGCTGGGAATTCCATTGACGCATTGAGCGTAAAAGTATAGTTCTGTCATGCGTACTCTGGGCGGTACATTGGTGATCGCCTGCGTTGTTGGAGTGATTCCGGATTTTTTCATTTCCTCAATGATCGCATCCACGGCGCTGCCGATATTGACGATCTTGTATTCGATGCCTAAAAATTCCGCGCATTTGATACTGTAGGAGATATCATGCTGTTCGTGCTGCGGGAGTAACAAGCCTTTGACGCGGTCTTGACCCAATGCCTTTACCGCCAATGCCGCTACAATGCTGGAATCTTTGCCGCCGCTTAATGCCACGCAGCAGTTAGTAGAGGCGCTCCAGTTGGT
>DLOP01000014.1:3004-5287 GCA_002478505.1 Lachnospiraceae bacterium UBA7481 | reverse complement strand
GGATCCATATCATTATAGTATAAATTACGATCTATTACTCTATTTTCGAAACATAAAATTTTTAATAATTTTCCACATGCCCAGTCTAAAATTTCCCAGTCTGGGACAAATTCGTTAAAATTTACCGGGCCTGCACAAAACCATTCAAAAACCACGGTGTTCACACCACCAGCAACTAAGCACTGGGAAACAAAGTTTGCACAATTTGTATTAAACGACGGATACCTCCAATTTCTTTTTTTTTCGTCTTCGTCTGCATATTCTTCCATATAATCACGTGCATCTTCTCTTGATAAACCGTTTAAATCAATATAATCCATCGGCTGGTTCCAGCAGTAAATGTAACGGTTTAATGTAAATGGCGCTGATGAAAATCCCGGTATCTTATCCTCACTGACAAACCTCCCATTCTCCGCATCATACCGCCTCGCCTGTGCAAAGTACAGTCCTCCAGCCGCTTCCATCTGGTAACCTGTATATCCGAATGGCTGCATCTGCCGCTCCGGAAGATTACCAAGGTCAAGACCGAATTCATCAAAACCGTATGTTTCCTTGATTTCTCCTTCCTCATCCACAAGCTGCATCGGACTTCCCAGATCATCCTGTAGATAATAGCAGTCCATCCCTTCTTCTATGGCATCTTTAGCTGTCATTGCGGCTACATTGCCGTCCCAGTAAAAAGTCTGCTCCTTCTGCTCTGCCTTATCTTCTGATATCAGCAGATTGTGGTACTGTTTTGTCAGGTCAAGGGTATAGTATATCTGCTGTTCCGGATTCTGCGGTTTCTGTCCGGCTACTTTCGGAATCCCATTATCCGCTTCAAAACCGTAGATATCCTGCCCTATGCGGTTTCCGAAAGCATTGTATGTATATTCCGCCCTTTTCCCGGTTCCGTCTTTGATCTCATACGCGCTGCGCATCCGGTTCGCGGCATCAAAGGTAAATGCCTTAAGCTGTTCCTCGCCCCTGCTGACCGCTGTCAGGTTGACCTGTAATCATAACCACATGTATTGGTGCCTGAATCTTCACCCTTACCCAACACAATTGCCTCTTTTTTATGGAGCTTCCCGAATTCGTACAACACACCATTCATCTCCTTGCCTTTCAATATACCAAAGAGAAAGAATATTAGAAGAAGATGTAACCCGAGTCCCACTATTATCATATCCTACATGGGTATAAACAACCCAAACATGTCCCTCACTTCCAGATATTTTACAGTTAATAAACTGAAAATCAATTTTTTGAGAAACTACACGATTATAGTGAAAATAATAAAATATACTAAGTGCGCCCACATCTCCCATTTCCGTTTCAGAGTCTTGCTCTGTACCTGTATAGCGTGCCACTTCAAAAGCTCTATCTACTATCATATTTCCAACTTCTGATTCATACTCTGAGCAGTCATAGGTAATTTCAGAATATAAATCTTTTCCAAAGAATTCTTCACCTGGATATCGATATTTCTCATATAAAATTTTATCTTTAAATATTAATGAATAAAGTAAAATAGAAATAATTAATAAAGACAAAAGTAGCACAGATATAATACTTATTTTTTTTATTTTCTTTCTCATAGCATATACCCTCTTAATTTTAAAAATTTTTAATGATATATAATAAAACTTCTACGATATATATCAATCAAATATACAATCATTTAACCTTACTATATACGCTGTTCCGTAACTCAATCCATCAGATAACTTATATTCAAAACGCTGTTCTGAATTCCCTGCATAATATATATTTCCATTTTCATCAACGTAGCTTACAATTGTTGCATGATCAATTCTTTCATCTAAATTACCATCATCTTCATACTTATCCCAATAGATTAAATCGCCCACCTGAACTCCACTGACCCGTTTTAAATCTTCCTCTGTTACTACACAAGTAACATCTCCATTTATATACCCATTATTTGGATCACTAAAATATTTAAATTGATCAGATGCAGAACTCCATGTCACTGACATCGACATATCTGACATAATATCATAATATTTATTAGTACTTTCCGGATCGCTAAAAAATTCATTGTAAATTTTATACCCCAGCTTTATTTCCAATCTATGAGCTGGTTCACTATAAATATTCAATGGATTCCATATACATCTTAGTAGCATCAGAGAATCAGAACAATACCATTCATCATCTACCATATCTACGCCTCCTGCATATAAACATTGTGATACAAAATTTGCACAATTATTTTTAAACGATGGGTAATTCGGATTTCTTTTTTCATCATCTTCGTTTGCATATTCTTCCATATAATCA
>DLOP01000014.1:0-2912 GCA_002478505.1 Lachnospiraceae bacterium UBA7481 | reverse complement strand
TATCCTCACTAATAAACCTTCCATTCTCCGCATCATACCGCCTCGCCTGTGCAAAGTATAATCCTCCAGCCGCCTCCATCTGGTAACCCGTATATCCAAAAGGCTGCATCTGCCGTTCCGGAAGATTGCCAAGGTCAAGACCGAATTCATCAAAGCCATATGTTTCCCTGATTTCTCCTTCCTCATCCACAAGCTGCATCGGGCTTCCCAGATCATCCTGCAGATAATAGCAGTCCATCCCTTCTTCCCTGGCATCTTTAGATGCCATGTCTGCATTAGCTGCCGTGCCTGCTTTAGCTGGCATGACTGCTTTAGCTGTCATGGCTGCTACGTTGCCGTCCCAGTAAAAGGTCTGTTCTTTCTGTTCTGCCTTATCTTCTGATATCAGCAGATTGTGGTACTGTCTTGTCAGGTCAAGGGTATAGTATATCTGCTGTTCCGGATTCTGCGGTTTCTGTATGGCTGCTTCCGGAATCCCATTATCCGCTTCAAAACCGTAGATATCCTGCCCTATGCGGTTTCCGAAAGCATTGTACGTATATTCTGCCCTTTTCCCGGTTCCGTCTTTGATCTCATATGCACTGCGCATCCGGTTCGCGGCATCAAAAGTAAATGCCTTGAGCTGTTCCTCGCCCCTGCTGACCGCTGTCAGGTTGCCTCTGCGGTCATAGGCATAACTCTGCTCTCCCTCCTCATCGACCCGGCTGATCATCTGGTTACCCGCATTATACCGGTATGTGGTCTGTACCGCTGTCTGTCCGCTGTAATCCTCCTTTACCGTACGGTTTCCGAATGCATCATAAGTATAGTGTCTTAACAGGTTTCCGTTTCTGCTGACATCCGTGAGCCGGTTCAACGCATCATATCCATACTGAAAGCTTCCACTGTCCGCATCCATTCCCTGTCGCTGCTTGCAGGCTCCGGTCTTATTGCCTGCCATATCATACTGATAACTGTATTCTTCCACAAAGCCGTTTCCGGTATGGTTTATTTTTTCAAGGTGACCCGTCCTGTTATAGCAGTATTTTGTCGTCATTCCGTTTGGAAACGCTTTTTCTTTCAGGCGTCCCATGGTGTCATAGGCGTAGCGGATGGTTCCTTTGGCGGTAGTCAGTGCATCAAGCTGTCCCTTTTCATTATAATGATAGGATGCCTCCTTCCCGTCCGGATAGACCAGCCGCTGCTTTTCGTTCATGCTGCCCCATTCATAACCGACGGTCTTTCCCCGGGGGTCTGTAACAGAGCGCACCCTGCCAAGGGCATCCGTTACGATGCTGGTCGTTCCGATGCTGTCTTTGACCTCCTCCAGCCTGCGGAGGGCGTCATAGCTGTATTCCACGCCGGTTCCGTCTGCATACAGGATCTCCTTTAGCAGTCCCCGCTTATCATAACCGTATGCTGTGTGATATCCGTCCCTGTCCCATTTGTCCGTCATCCTGCCGGCAGTGTTATAAGCAAAGGATTCCGCCTCTCCCAGCGGATTGGTAATGCCGGTCACCAGTCCCCTCTGGTTCCATTCGTAAGTGGTGGTCTGTATCTCCGTTTTGTTTCCCGACAGCGTATCATCCCACACTTCTCCGATCCGCTCCACCTTTACAAGATGCCCCATGGCATCATAGGCATACCGGGTCTCGTTTCCCAGGGCGTCAGTTACTGATCTTAAGTTCCCATTCGGGGTATAGGCATACCGGGTCTCATTGCCGTTTCCGTCTGTCATCTTTATGACATTTCCAATGGCATCATATTCATAGCGGAGCGTTCCGCCATCCGGATTGGTAACGGTCTGTTTCCGGTTCAGTCCATCATAGGTGATGGTCAGTTTTTCTCCCGCACCGTTTTCCATACAGATACAGTTGCCATTGCCGTCATAGGTGTACCGCATACTGCTTCCGTCCGCTTTTCTGATCTCTGAAAGCTTTCCATCCTGATAGCTGCGGGTCTCGATACTTCCATTCGGGTAAAGGATGCTTACCACGTTCCCCATGACATCATAGGTATATCTGGTGGTGCTGTCCATAGCGTCTGTTGTTGAAGTACACCGTTTCATGCCGTCATAGGTATAGGATGTTTCATTTCCCATGGCATCTGTCATGCATGTCATGTTTCCTTCTTCATCATAGGAATAACAGGTCTTGGTGCCTATGGGGTCAGTCACTTTGACCACACGGTTTAATGCATCATAAACAAAACTGGTATGGCCCCCAGCCGCGTCCGTGATACCGGTACGGTTTCCATTGCCGTCATAGGTGTATCGGATGCTTCCCCCATCCGGCNNAGCCGTTCTTCACACAGGCGGTTATTCCTGTCATATCTATAATTTATGATTCCGCCATCCGCCTGTATGACTTCGCTGGTATTCCACATGCTGTCATAGGAAAATCTTGTGGCATTCCCTTCTTTATCCGTGATCCTGCTGATCTTTCCTATCTCATTATAGACTGCTTCCACTGTATAACCGTCATAATCTATGACTTTTGTTACTTTTCCACTCTCATTATAGCTATAGCTTCTGGCATTGCCAAGAGGATTGATGGTTCTCTGGATCTTATCCGCCTTGTTGTATTCAAAGGCTGTTGTATTCCCATTTCCATCCGTAATGGAGATGACCCGGTTCAGGCTGTCATACTGATATCTGACATTCTTCCCGCCCGCATCACATATTTTTTCGATGTTTCCCCGGTCATCATAAGCAATCTTTGTGATACTTTTATCCGCATTTTCTATGCAGACCGGTCTGCCTGCTTCATCATAAGTGATCCGGTTCCCGTTCCCGTCCGCCCCTATGGCGGACACCAGATTTCCCTTTCCATCATAGCTGTTACGGAGTTTTTCTTTTCCGCTTACTTTCAGGACGGACAGCTGGTTATCCGCATTATAGGTAAGGCTTGTCTTTTCCCCCAGCGCATTAATAA
>DLOP01000049.1:4356-31346 GCA_002478505.1 Lachnospiraceae bacterium UBA7481 | reverse complement strand
AGGCTTTCTTCAAAATCTTCCTCCAGATGAAAAGTTTTTCCATATTCCAGACGTTTCATGCCCTCCATTACAAGGAACTGCACCTTTAATTCTTCTTTACATTCCGCACAGCCCTCCACGTGCGAAAGCAGCTTCCGCGTCTTCTTGATACTCAGTTCATGCTTCAGATAAGGAAGCATATTCATCCGATAATTGATACAATCCATGGTTGATATCCAGTCTTTCTTTCCATCTATCCTATCTTCCGCAGTTTTGCAGAGAGACACTATATCTTATTTTACAACATTACCGACTAAGATGCAAAAAAATGTTGTAAAATTTTTTTGAGTATGTTATTATCATGTTTGTGATTCATAATCAACCTAAGCCGGCGTGTCGGAATGGCAGACGAGGCAGACTCAAAATCTGTTGTGGGCAACCACGTGCGGGTTCAAGTCCCGCTGCCGGCAGAAAAAGGCCTTACAAATCCGAAAGATTTGTAAGGTCTTTAATTTGTATGCATCCGCCGGAGACTCTAAGGAAACGGTGATTTAATCAGCGCTTCTTTAGAATAAATTCTCTATCCATGCATCGTTAAATAGCTCAATTTGAAGCGTTTAGCGGTTCACCGGCACTTCATAATATTCCTCATATTCCTCCGTCAAATACTCGTCCACATTTTTCAGGAACAAAAGATATTCCACCTGTTCAGGAGTAATGATTCTTTCGTTCACATTGATTACTTCATAGACTCCGCTGGAAGTACCTTGCAGATACCCTTCCATTCCTCCGCCGCGCAGATGCGTGTAAACGGTACCGTCTTTCAAGCGCACACCTACAAATGGCGGCGGTATCACTCTTTTATGGAGAGTTACCGGATTGCCATTTTCATCAATGGCCTGCGCTGTCCGCGTCTGATACGGAAACTGATATTCCACGTGTATGGTAATCGGTGAAATTTCTGCCCGCATCACTACGGCGCCCGTATCTCCAAGCGATTCCTCCAATGTGTATTCATACATACTGTCCGTCCCCTGCAGGTTCCAGTCAAAGCTCCATTTTCCCTGCACTTCATTGTCGCTTAAATACTCCGCTTTCTCTACTATTCCCAGATTTTCAAACTCCACATGAACATCTTTGCCTAAGAAGTATCCTTTTTCATCGTGAACAAGGGTGAGCCAATACTCCATGCTGCCGTCGTCCCGCACATAACGCGGGCAAAATTCCTCATAATTGATAGGAGAACCGTCCGCATATTCACTCATGCCGTCTGCGCCGGTCACAAGCCCATCATAAAAACTTCCTGACCAATTGTAATCTCTGTTGCCGTCAACTGTCACAATAAGATTCTCAAAATCAGGCTGCGTATCCTCCGGCAATTCATATCCCTCAACTTTAAAGACAAGATGCGCTGCATAATTATCTGTAATGCTTTGTACTGCTGTTACAGTAACACCATTACACGTCTGGCTTTGCGGCATTATCACGGTATCCTCCTGCGCCTGTTCCTGCATCGGGAATACTACTGCGCCTTCCTGTTCCAACTGCGCCTGCTGTTCTGCCGTCGCCCCCATTCCTTCCGTCAGACTCTTACTCCAGTTCCTGCATGCCGCATACACCGTAATACTTCCCAATGCAAGTACCGCCGCTACTGCCAGCATCAATAGCTTCTTTTTGGAAAAATGTGCTTTCCGCCTTCTTTTGCCCGCACTTTTGCTGCGTATCTGCTCAAATACCTCGTCTGCCCGATCCTGCACCGCCTGCGGCAATGCAATATCCGACTGCAATATCTTAATGATATCCCGTTCGCTCATATCCCATCCCTCCTTATACAAATTCCTGCGCAAGTTTCCGGCGCGCCCTTGAAAGCCTGCTCCGTACCGTACTATCCGGCATACCAAGCATTTTGCCAATCTCCACTGTCGAAAATCCCTCCACATAGTACAGCACCGCAACCAGCCTGTACTTTTCTTCCAGACAGTTTAATGCATCTTTCCACTCTACATTTTCAAACCCCTCTTCCTGCACCGACACATCGGGAACTTCCTCCACAAACGAATATCTTTTCCGCTTTCTGATGATATCCTTACACTTGTTAATGAGGATGCGTGTCATCCATGTGCGGAAAAATTCCGGCTTCTTCAACTGATCTAATTTTTCCCAACAGATCAATATCGTATCTGCTATGGCATCCGCCGCGTCCTCGTCGCTGTTAAGGATTGCAATCGCAGCTTTATACATATTCTGCATCTGTGACTGCATTAGCGCACTGAACGCATCAGGGTCTCCCCGCTTCGCCTCCAGTATCAAATGATCCATTTTGCATCTCCTTTCCTGTCCATCTCTTTCTGATCATTAGACGCACAAAAACGTATGGGCGTTTCAAAATTTTATATGATTTCATATTTTATTTTTCAAAATATAGCTTTACAATTATCTAAATTATATAGCATCTGCTGATATCATACAAATTCATAAAATTTTCGTGGCATTTTATTGCCGGACGTGGTATAATGCAAAAGGTTTTTATATTTTAATCGAGGAGGAAATTATTGTGAGCAAAAAAAATAATGACGCTTTAGAGCAGGAAAAAGAAGATGCTCAGGTCATTGAAAATGATGATGAAACAATTGATAACGATGATTCAGTATCTGCTGGTAATGCAACGGATAACGATGCGTCAGCATCCGCTGATGATACAACAGATAACGATGCGTCAGCATCTGCTGATAAAACAACAGATAACGACGCGTCCAAGGATGAGGATAAGCCATCCGGCAGTCCCAAAATATTGATTGCAGAGATTTTAATCGCCGTTGCGGCAATCGGCTTTATCATTTTTGCCTTAATAAGCAACAACAAAGGGCAGGGTTCTGTTTCCGACAATACCACCGCATCTGACAATATCGTCGCATCCGGCAATACTGTCCCAAACACCGAAGGCACTACATTTGACAATTCCATACTATATGAAAATATTCCGGCCATCCCGAATATGGCGGAACTCAATCATATGACGGAAGATGAAGCCAAAGCTGCCGTTGAAGATAATACAATGCTGGTATTTACTACAGCAGACGGTGCTTCTCTGTATGTTAGAAATTATACCAATCAGGAATATTTTATTAGTGAAACTTCTGTCAGCGAAACGGATATTGACGATTTCATTTCCGAAAATATTCTGTCCAAATTTGGCGAGACCACTGAAGCGGATCACACGGTTGTCAGCAAAAACGATGTAATCAGCGCCAATTATGTAGGCAAGCTGGATGGAGTCGCTTTTGACGGCGGTACTGCTGATAATGTACAAATCACTGTCGGCGCTGGCGGATATATTCCCGGTTTTGAGGACGGCTTTATCGGAATGGAGGTCGGTGAAACAAAAGATGTTCCTATTACTTTTCCGGAAAATTATGGCAATGCGGAACTGGCGGGCAAGGACGTTATATTTACCTTTACAGTCAATGAGATCATAAGTACCATAACCTATCCTGAAGAACTGACTGATGAAATGGTACAGACCATCTTTTATGACGGTTCTTATACTACCGCAGCAGAATGCCGGAATCTGGTCAAGGACATCATAACAGAAAATAATGTATGGAGCTTTGTTACAGAGAATTATTATATCACTTCTATTCCGGAAGACACCATCAATCACTATTACAATGCAGAAATGGCATCTCAGGAACAAAACGCGGCCCAATACGGGATGTCAGTAGAAACTCTGCTTTCTTATTATGGAATGACGATCGACGATCTGAAACAGAAAGCAATTACGGATGCATGCTATACGGCTATCCTGTCTTCCATCTGCAATACGCTCGCAACGGAGAACGGAATCAGCGTCTCTGACGAGGATATTGCAGCATTTGCAGTTGAATACGGGTATTCCGATACTGCAACTCTTCTATCAATAATAGACGAAGAAACAGTCAAAGACTATCTGATACAGGATAAAACATTGAACTATCTTGTTTCTTTATTGCCGTAAGGATGTCTGTATTACAGTGCATTTAACAATGCCTGATAATAAACTTAATGAGCGAATTTAAAAGGAGAATGAAAATGAAAAAATTACTTGCAATGATGTTATCCCTGTTATGTGTCTTTTCTCTGGCGGCATGTACTGCAGGACAAACAACGGACGGCGCTGACGCCGCTTCCGATTATGATTATATTGCCTCCAACGGCAAGTTAGTCATCGGCATTACGCTCTATGAGCCAATGAACTATAACGACGCCAATGGCGAGCTGACCGGATTTGATACGGAATTTGCACAGGCTGTCTGTGCAAAACTCGGTCTCGAACCGGAATTTCAGGTCATCGATTGGGATATGAAAGAAAGTGAATTAAGCTCGCGGAATATCGACTGCATTTGGAACGGTCTTACCGTTACTGAAGAACGCCGGGAAAATATGGATTTTTCCACGTCCTATTTAACCAACAAACAATGTTTGGTAATTAACAGCAGCAATGCCGGCACATATACAGACACCGCCAGTTTAGCTTCCGCTATGCTCTCCGCTGAGGGAGGCTCCGCAGGTGAAGACGCTGTTTCATCAGATGCTAATCTTTCCCAGGCATCATATACCGCATCTGATTCTCAGGCATCAGCGTTGCTTGCACTGAAATCCGGCAATTATGATGCGATTGTCATTGATTATACATTGGCAACAGCAAGCGTTGGCTCCGGCGACTATGCCGATCTGATGATTGTTGAAGGTGTCCAGCTTGCTGATGAAGAATACGCAATCGGCTTCCGCCTTGACAGCGACATGACAGCCAAAGTCAACGCTATCATTCAGGAACTGATCGACGACGGAACGCTTGCTTCCCTTGCTGAAAAGTACGATATGACAGAACTGTATGAGGGAGCTGTCAATAAATAAGAGCAGATCAGCATTTACCGCAGAATAATCATGCAACATAGACAATATCACAAGCAGCATGCCCTGTGGAGATATTGTCTATGCTGCATAATAATATTTATAAGAATAACATTTAAATAACAAATTTTTTATTGGCCATAAGAAGAAAGATTGACCTATGTATGATATTTTAAATAATGCAAACAGTTATATCAATGATGATTTTATACGTGTTACCGAACAATTATGGAAAGGATTCGGCGTAACGCTTTCCCTGTTTTTCCTGACGCTCATTCTGGCAATCCCTTTGGGGCTTATCTTTGCATTTTGCACCAGAAGTTCTTTTCTCCCGCTTAAACTTCCGTTTCGGGCATTTGTTTATGTAATCCGCGGCACCCCGCTTTTACTCCAGCTTATGATTGTAATCTATATCCCGGGAATTGCATTTCATGCCCCAATCACAAAATGGTCGATGTTTGGCGGCAACGTAGCAACTGCATATTTTTTTGGCGCGCTTTTTGCATTTGTCATCAACTATGCCTGCTATTTTTCGGAAATCTTCCGTGGCGGCATTGAAAATATACCAAAGGGACAATATGAAGCATGTGATGTTTTGGGCATGACAAGATCTGAAGCATTTTTCAAAGTTATCCTTCTGCAGGTCATACGCAATATCCTTGCTCCAATGAGCAATGAGATCATCACTCTTGTCAAAGATACCGCACTGGCAAGAACCGTAGCTGTAACAGAAATTCTTTTCTGCGCGTACGAATTTTTAAAGGTTGACGCAATCATCTGGCCGCTCTTTTATACCGGTTTATTTTATCTGGTATTCAACGCGGCACTGACATGGCTTTTCGGACTTGCGGAAAAGAAACTTTCACGTTATTACAAGTAACCTATTACAGCCATAAGATTATAAAGAAAGGATATCCCGGGCATATGGCACTTCTGGAAGTTACCAATCTAAAAAAATCATTTCAGGATACCGAAGTTTTAAAAGGCATCAACTTTTCACTGGAAAAGGGCGAAGTCCTTGCTATCATCGGTTCGTCCGGAAGTGGCAAAACAACGCTTCTGCGCTGTCTGAATTTTCTGGAAACAGCCGATTCCGGATCTATTCAGGTGGAACATTATACGATATTTGGCGGAGAGGATAAAGCTGCGGCTGCAGCTCTGAGAAATCCAAAGCAGATCCGCAAAAACAGGCTTTATTTTGGACTGGTATTTCAGTCTTTTCACCTGTTTCCACAATATACCGTCCTCCAAAACCTGACGCTATCCGCGTATCTGAAAGCGCTCAAAGAAAATAAGACCCTGCCCAGGCAGGAACGGCGGACAAAGGCTGAGATTCGCTCCGACCTTGACCAACAGGCAATGGAGCTGTTAGCGCGGGTCGGATTATCCGAAAAGGTCTCTTCCTATCCCTGCGAGCTTTCCGGAGGACAGCAGCAGCGCGTTGCAATTGCACGCGCACTGATGCTCACTCCCGATATTCTTTGTTTTGACGAGCCGACCAGCGCGCTGGATCCGGAACTTACAAAAGAAGTACTGGGCGTCATCCGCAGCCTGAAGTCCAGCGATACTACAATGATCGTTGTTACGCATGAAATGGATTTTGCCAGAAATGTAGCCGATAAGGTAATCTTTATGGCTCATGGCATCATCGAAGAAGAAGGGACTCCCGAAGAAGTCTTTGACCACCCCAAGAGTCCCATTTTACAATCTTTTATAAGCAATACCTGACAAGATAGTTCTTTTATCGTTCCAAAATAAATTCAGACTTGATATATCCGGTCTGTCCATTATAAATGATCTGGGTCCATTCCCCATCTGTGCCACCGATCAAAGGGAACGATTCTCCGGCATAAGCAACGCCAATCTGTTCCCCGCTTATATTGGCAGTTTTTCTGACATTGACGGTTTCCGATACTGTAATGGTTCCGGTTGCCGCGGTCTCATCCACGCCTTCCCCAACCGTATGAAGATATTCCGTCTTAATATAACCAACCTGACCTTCATAGATGATCCTGCTCCACCCATTCACCTGATGTTCCTGACAGATAAGTACCGTACCCCCCTGAACTTTTCCCAGTCGGTCTGCCACTTCACTGTCAGACGCCCTCACATTAACGGTCGTAATCGCCTGCACTTCAAAATCCCCCGTAACACCTTCTCCTCCGGCATTGTTACCGGATACCTCTGTACCCAATCCCATATCAATTCCGGGGATATTTTCCGTATTGTTATCAGGATAGCCTGCCGCTGCAAGCTGTTCAGCCACCATATCCTTTATGATCCCATTTAAGGTCGCCATATAAGCCGAAAAATCCGGATTGGCATCCATAGTTTCCCAGTACGTAGTCTCTACCATCTGCGCTAAATCACGCACATCCTCCTGTGAAGTAATGACAGCAATATAATTCCATATATTTTCATCAAACTCTCCTACGTAAATATATAAATTACCCTCATTATTGGTACACACAAACAAAGTCATAAGACTGGGCAGAATCACATCCCAATTGCGCATTTTTACATCATAGGTAACATAGACAATATAAGAATTTTCTATGGGTCCTATCTTAGTATAACAGGTAATATTATCATAGCTTTCAACATACTCATAAAATGCGTTGATCTTTGCGATCTCCATTTCATCTACGTAATTCTTCGTCGCACGCAACGCTTCAATATCATTATTCTGTCTTGCCCTATAATAACGTGCAACAAGCTCATTAACAGCAGGATACGCATTCTTCTGCAACGCCTCCTGAGGCACTGGGATCATTACGGTATTGCCATTACCGATCAACCCGGTCTGTATGTTACCGGGTACAAATGCCGCAAGCCTTGCTTCATCAATACTCTTCGAAACAGAAACCACAATCCATATCACAACAACAACGCCCGCACAAACCGCCAGCGAAATCAATGCCATATGCCTGTTACGTTTGATCCATTTTCCGATCTGACTGAAAAAATCTCTGGTAAAATCAGCAAAATCACTAGACATTTCCGAATGCTGTCTGCCGATAGAAACCTTATCTTCTTTCTCATTCCCATCAACGCCATACAAAAGACTGTCGATCGGCACATCTGTAAGTTCCTGCTCTCCCGTGCCAACCGAATCGTCTATATATGCTTCAACATCCTGGTCCTGTCCTTCCTCCATATAGGATTCTACCATCCTGTCGTCCGCTTCCTCTGCATACAATCCCTCTGCTTCCTCGGTATACAACGCGTTAGACTGCCCGCCTGCTTCTTCCGCATACTGCACTTCATTCTGAACATCCGAATCTTCTACATACGATTCTTTCGCCTGTCCATCTGTATCTTCTATATAGTTTTCCGTTTTTTCCACAGACCTTTTTTCTACTAACGCCTTATTTCCTGTACTTTGCCTATTTCCCTGTTTTTTATTTCTTCTTTTTCCCATTTTTATAACCTTACCTCGTCCTACAACTTTACCTCATCCTAAACCTTACCTTATCTTACAAATTCATCTTGTATCACAGTATGATCCCATCTTACAGTATAATTTTCATCTTACAGCATTATCACATCTTATAACCGTCAATGTCCGTCAGCCTTTGCGCAAAAAATGCACTCGACAGGAATCGAACCTGCATTAAAGGCGTCGGAGGCCTTCGTTCTATCCATTAGACTACGAGTGCATATCTGCAAGTGCCAAACATAAATCCAATTCTGTTGACACTTGCTAATCATAACACACTTTTCCCCTTTTGTCCAGCTTACTTCACGCTAGTTTTATTTTCACAAAGTTCTACCTTACCGTTCTTTCTGCTGTAATAATAAACCTGATCGGACAAAACCTCCTCCGGCGCCAGCTGCGTCCTATTGACATCTTTTACCATGTTTCTCAACGCATCCGCATCATCGATCTCATGATCTTTGATCAGTATCACCTCATGGATCGAAGAAGGCAGGATATAAAGATCGCTCCCCATTCTCTCTGCAAAATCCTTCAGGACGTTGGGATAAAGGATACAGGCGGCGCCATTCTGGCTGCTGCGGTTTGTCAATACATACATCGGATTTTCCTCCCGCCCTTCCAGATAACATTCCAGCATTTTATCTATCATTTCATCCGTTGGAATTTCTTCCTCTCTGTCTCCCTGCCTGCAGATGTTCTTCTTAGAAAATCTATTCCCCAGATCCTTCCTGATCAACTCCCTCACGATATCCTCCATGTCAGCCAGTCGATATCCCAGCACTCTGGGCGTATTATACTCAGCATCTGCGGTAAGCCGTTTCAGGCTGATCTCCCATTTTTTCATATGGGTATGATAAATCAGTATGCTGGCAGCGCCGAATACCTCATTTTCCATATAGTAATAAAACACCACCGCCAGATCAAGAAATGGAATATATGGGATCTCCTTTAACAACTCCTTATTCATCTCATAGTTAATCAGCTTATAAACGACCCTGTCCCTGACTTTCTCATAGTCAAGGAAAAATTCCATAGAAACATCATCTTTTACCGTATGTGCCTCATACGTCCTTATGATGTCCTGCACCGTCTCCGACAGCGATATTCCGCTCATATAGCGTTTGTAATACTCATCCAGATAAATCGTCGGGGTGACTTTATTCGGACTGTCCTGTAAAAGAATGGACAAGCCATGCAGGCACAAACCGTTATTTTTCTTTACCTCCATGATCCTGACCCGATAATTTTCTCCGTAATATTTTTCCAACGCACATGTTACTTTTTCAATAAACTGTTCAAATGCCATATTTTTCATCCTTTCTCTCTGTAGATTCCACTTCAATGAAAAAGACAATGAAATTATTATATCTTCATTGTCTTTCAAGCTTTTAATTGATTGATAGAATCACATTGATATTGGATGATACTGATTAAACGCGGCTCAAATATTCTCCGGTTCTGGTGTCGATCTTGATTACTTCACCCTGATCTACAAACAAAGGAACCATCACCTGCGCGCCTGTCTCAACGATCGCCGGCTTTGTAGCGCCGGTAGCGGTATCTCCCTTAAATCCCGGCTCTGTCTCTGTAATCTGAAGCTCAACGAACAAGGGAGGCTCAATCGCAAATACACTGCCATTGTGGGAACATACCTTGACCATCTCATTCTCTTTAACATATTTCAGCGCATCGCCAACCGTTTCTTTATTTAATGCGATCTGCTCATAATTCTCCGTATCCATGAAGTTAAACAGATCACCATCCGCATACAAATACTGCATTTCTTTTCTATCAATACGTGCCTGGGGGCATTTCTCAGTGGGACGGAAGGTCTTTTCAACGACACCGCCGCTCTTGATATTTTTCAGCTTTGTTCTTACAAATGCTGCGCCCTTTCCTGGTTTTACATGCTGAAACTCGATAATTTGATAAACATTTCCATCAAATTCAATCGTAATTCCATTCCTGAAATCACCTGCAGAAATCATCGTTATATCCTCCTCAATTGTCATCGCGAAATAATACTACTATAGTTTAAACGATAGGACAAGATTTTTCAACTATTTTTTGAAAAAAATGACAGATAAAAGGGACATACCCTAAGATATGCCCCTTAAAACACTACATTATTGCAAGCGGAAGAATTATTTCAGCGTATTAGCCTCGTCAACAACTTTCTTGATTGCTGCAGCTGCATCCTTCGGAAGCTTGTTGTAACCGCCTTCTGCCGTATCCAGATTCTTTACGTACTGAAGTCTGTCATTCATACGTGCCTTCAGCTGCTCAACATAATTCTTATCCTTCAAGTCGGGAACAAAACCTTCCCACTCAAAGATCTCGATATCGGAGAACGGACCCCATTTCTTAAACTTAGCCTTGCCTTCTACAATTGCCTCGATTACACCAAGGGTATCCTTCGGCTGAACCTTCTTGCCCATGAAATCACCGGTATTGATGATGTAGCAGTCTACGTTCTTCTTCTCTACCAGATCCTTAAATTTCTTATAGTCGTTAACCAGCTCATAAGTTCTGAACGGGTTAGCATACGGTTCAACAACGAGCGCGTTCGGATCAACGCCCTCTTTTAATCTCTCAGCTGTAGATCTCTTGGTAGCAAGTGTTGCGCCCATAACAGATGCAAGAGAAGCGCCCTTTAACTTCACTACAGGAGGAATTGTAGGATCCTTCATGATCCAGAAGATCGCATTTACCGGAGAATCAATCTTGTCAACACGGTTCGGTGACCACAGTTTTGACTTGATCGCACGTCCGTTACCGTTTCTGATATCCTCTGTAACGATAACAACCTTTCCATCCTCATCAAGAGTTGCAGATACATTCTGGCAGGTCAACAGATACTTGTTGTCCTCACAGTCGCAAGGATAATCTGCTGTCTTATCAAAATATGTAGGCTCCAATGCTACAGATGCACAGGTATCAGCATTGATGATAAATGCGTCGTCATGAAGAACCTTGATCGCAGGATACTTACCGCCGTGCTTAGCATGTGTGATCGTAGACTTACCGGATCCTGACAGACCAAATACCGCAGCAACATATTTCTTCTTGCCCTCTTTATCAAGGGTATATTCCTTCTGTCCGCCATGGCAGGATGCATAACCGTTTCTGTTAGCAAGCGCCCATGCAAGCGTCAGCGTACCTTTCTTATGCTCACCAAAGTATCTCATACCAAGGATTGCAGCACAGTTGTTAGCAGTATCAAAATAGCATAAGCAGTTCGGATCACATACGTCTTCCTGACCCGGAGCTCCCTTCCACTGAGGATCGGATAAAATATAGATATCCGGCTCTTTTCCATTGCCGATCATCTTGGACTTCTTGTACATCTTAACATACTCGTCTGAGCAGTACTGGAAATTCAGAAGCCAGTTATAAAGCAGATTCTCTTCTCCTTCCGGAATCAGAAGGTGTGCCTTTACCATGAATTCCTCATCTAAGCCGATAAATGCTTCCGCATGGTACATCGTCTTCCAACGTGTATCATAAACAGCATCCATCAATATCTTGTCAAGCTTTGCATTGTCTGTGCCGGGCTTTCCCGTAATTCTTCTAGCCGGAGCATAACGTCCGGTAATAGAACCGTCGTTGAATAACAGAACCTTTGCGTCCGGCTCAAGACCAAACTCCTCGCCTCTGTAAACAGGCATATCGGTTACAATCGTTCCCGGTGAGTTCTTTGCAAGCTCATAAGCTTCTTTTAATGTGTTGATCTTTACGACATTGTTTGCATAGAAAGGTGCCTCAATGATTGCACGGGTATTCGTTACCGGTGTGCCAACCTTCGGGAAACCTACCTTGTTAGGTCCAATGTCTTTTCTGGCATAATTCGCTTTTGTTGCCATTTTACTTCCTCCTTTATATAATTTAAATTTTGCTTACACATTACCGCGTACAGTGATTATTATAACAAATGACCTTGGAAAAGTAAATATGTTAAACCGGATTTTCAGTCGGTTTTCAATTTTTCAACCGCATTCCAGACTTTTTGTCTGTTCCTTCAGCCACGCCCTCTCATCCTCTGACAGATACGGGGACAGCCGCTCATAGACCATCCGATGATAGCGGTTCAATGCTTCGATGTCGCTTCGCTCCATATAGACCGGATCGATCCCCTCCGGATCCAATGGTACCAGCGTCAATGGCGCAAATCCCATAAACTGACCATCCTCGTTACATTCTCCTTTTTCACAGAGCAGGATATTCTCGATCCGGATGCCATGGCTTCCTGCAATATAAACCCCCGGCTCATCAGACACCAGCATCCCTTCCTCCAGAACTGCTTCCTTCACGTTACCGGAGCGCCAGCTGATATTCTGAGGTCCTTCATGGACACTTAACATATAGCCAACGCCATGGCCTGTACCGCATTTATAATCCATCTTCTGCTGCCACAGCGGACCTCTTGCAAGGATATCCAGATTACGCCCTGTACAGCCGTATAAAAACACTGCATTCTGCAATCTCAGCATTCCCACGGCGGTCAGCGTGTAATGCTTTTTCATCTCCTGCGTGATGCTTCCCATGATGATACTTCTTGTCACATCCGTAGTGCCGCCCTCATACTGTCCGCCGGAATCCACCAGATAGATTCCTTCCGGCTTTAATACCTCGTCCCTGCCGGGCAACGCCTCATAGTGCATCATTGCCGCATTCGCCCCATAAGCGCTGATGGTGGGAAACGACACCCCCTGAAAGCTTTTGATCTCCTGACGGTATCCTTCCAGTATTTCTGCAGCTTTACTTTCCGTCAGCCCCTCCGTCTTATGTTCCTTGATATACCGGATATATCTCGTGAGCGCGACGCTGTCTAAAAGATAGGTCTGCTTAATATGACCGATCTCCACCGGATTCTTGACCGCTTTCATAACCTGCGTCGGATTCTTTGCTTCCACCGTCTCCGCATTCTCCTCAACAATCCGGCAGACCGTATAATTGACCACTCCGGGATCAAGCATCATTCTCGCCTTTCTCCCAAACAGCTTCTCCGACTGCTGCAGCACCCCCGGCAGTTCCCCGATAAAATCCTCATATGGATGCCATTCAATACCATTCTCCTTTGCAAAACGGACATTCTCCTCCTTCTCCCGCAGGGCAGCTATGGATTTTTCCTTCAGATAGACAATCACCTTTTCTTTAAAAATCAGGGTAAATGCATATGCCACCGGATTGCATGCAATATCCCCTCCCCTGATATTAAACAGCCACATCTGATCTTCTAATCCGGAAAGCAGCAAATGATCCGCCTTAAGCTCCTCCATCTTCTTTCTGACGCGGGACAGCTTTTCCCCACAGCTTTCCCCAGTCAACCCTTTCTCTAAAATGCGTATGGGAGCAGCACTGTCAGTCGGTCTGTCCACAAAGACGGATTCTGCCAGATCCTTCTGATAAACGATCCCGCCCCGCTTTTCTTTCATGATCTTCTCCAGTCTTTTTCCAAGAGAAGCATTCACACAAAAACCATACAGTCCCAGTTTCATACCTTCCTTTAGATGTGACTTCAGATATTCCTCCAACTCCGGAACACCCTGCTGCCGGCTTTTCATTAAAATAATGCCCGTACCTTCCAGCTCTTGTTCTGCCTGCACAAAATATCTTCCGTCCGTCCAGAGCAGACATTCCTCCTCCCCAACCAGAAGGTCTCCATTGGAGCCGGTAAATCCTGACAGATATTCCCGTTCCTTATAATGATCATTAATATATTCAGATCCGTGAGGATCCGCTGTCACAACCAAATAATAATGCACTCCGGCTGCTTTCATATTCTGCCTGAGTGCATGGATACGTTCCATGATGACCTTATTTTCCATACTGCCCATTTCTTGTCCTTCCCCACATTTTAAAACCCTTATTTAGGCAATTGCTTTATCATTTTTCGTTCTACAATTTTATTATGAGGTTTACATAACTCAAAGTTTGAAAATAGTTGTTCCAAAAAATGATTTCATTTATGATATTTTTGGAACAACTATTTTCAAACAAAGAGTTATGTAAGCCGGACTTAACTCTTTCGCAATTACCTTTAAAACCGTTATTTTATAAAGTCCGCCGTGGCCGACGCCCCGATCCGGTCACAGCCAAGCTCCGCAAATGCCATCAATGCTTCTTTCGTGCGGATCCCACCTGCCGCCTTGATCTTTACATCCTTACCTATGTTATCTTTAAACAGTATAATATCCTCTTCCTTTGCCCCTGCCGTACCAAAGCCGGTAGAAGTTTTGATATAGTCCGCTCCCGCCTTCGTTACGATCTGACATAAGCGGATCTTTTCTTCCTCCGTCAAGTAGCATGTCTCTACAATAACCTTTAAGATCTTTCCCTGACACGCTGCCCGTACAGCGCTGATCTCCCGCTCCACCAGATCATATCTGCTGTTTTTGACATCCCCGATATTGATCACCATATCGATCTCATCCGCACCATTCTTCACGGCGTCCTCTGTCTCAAATACTTTCACGGCAGCCGTCGCATATCCGAGAGGAAAACCAATCACAGTACAGATCTTCAACTGATCGCCATATGTCTCCCTGATCCTTGCAATATAAGACGGCGGCACACAGACGCTTGCTGTCTTATATTCCATCGCTTCCTTACACAGCTTCTTAATATCCTCCCAGGTCGCATACGCTTTCAGCATTGTATGATCGATCTTATGGACCGCTTCCCATACTTCTTCATCCGTATAGTTTTGTTTTCCTTCCACCTCACCCGAAATCTGTCCCTGCCGTAGATCTTCTTTTGCTTCACCAAGGAGGTTCTTACGCATATCTTCCATCTGCAACACCTTTTCAATCCTCCCTAACACAGCTTCCGCCTTAAACGGCTTTGTGATAAAATCCATCGCACCCATCTGCAGCCCCTTGCGCTCGCTTGCCTGCTCCGAGTCCGCCGTCAAAAAAATAATGGGGATCCCGGCAGTCAACGGATTTAATTTTATCTGTTCCATGACCGAATAACCGTTCATCTCCGGCATCATCAGATCCAGAAGGATCAGATCCGGTATGCTCTTTTTTAAGAATTGCAGCGCCTGTTTTCCCGACTTAGCCATGGAAAGCTGATAATACGGCTGCAGGACTTCTGCTGCGCTTTTTAAATTTGTCGTACTGTCATCTACCATCAAAATATGTTTCATAACCCTAAAAATCCTCTTACCATCATTTGCATTTCATCTTTTTCGCATACGGTATCGTGAAGCACCGGAGCCTGTCTGATATCTTCAACCGCTTTGGGCACCTCTGCCTTAGAGATCCTGCATAATTCATCTATCAACGCAAAATCATCCAGTTCTTTATTGGAAGAATCGATCGAAGTCATAACGCTTCTTGCAAACTTATAAGGACTAGCCGTGGATGCGATCACGCTGATACGATCATCCTTCGCATCCGCCTTATATGCATCATAGACCGCAGCGGCAACCGCCGTATGCGTATCAATGACATAGCCTGTCTTTTCATACAGCTCACGAATTTTCTTTTCCGTCATTTCTTCCGAAGCATATCCGCCATAAAAATCAGCGAGTTTTTCTTTCATCCCTGAAGTGATCTCATACACGCCGGTTTCCGTAAGCTTTGACATCAACTCCCTGTTTTTTTCCGGATCACTATCTGATATCATATAGATCAGACGCTCTAAGTTGCTGGAAATCAGGATATCCATGGACGGAGAACTGGTCAACACAAATTCCCTGTTCCTGTCATAAACGCCGCTTTGAAAGAAATCATATAATACCTTGTTTTCATTTGATGCGCAGATCAGCTTATGTATGGGAAGTCCTAAGTTTTTTGCATAATATGCTGCCAAGATATTTCCGAAGTTACCGGTTGGAACGACAACGTTAATTTCCTCGCCCTCCTGTATCTTTCCGTTTTTCAACAGATTCACATAGGCATAAACATAGTAAACGATCTGCGGCACAAGACGTCCGATATTGATGGAATTGGCGGAGGAGAATACAAAGCCATGCTCCCTTAACTCCTTTTTCAATTCCTGATCGGAAAACATTTTCTTCACGCCGGTCTGGGCATCATCAAAGTTACCGTGGATGCCGATGACTTTGACGTTCTTCCCTTTCTGCGTCACCATCTGTTTCTCCTGTACGGCGCTGACGCCGTTCTTCGGATAAAACACGACGATCCTTGTCCCTTCCACATCCGCAAACCCTGCCATCGCAGCTTTACCGGTATCTCCGCTGGTGGCCGTCAGAATGACAATTTCTTCTTTTAATTGATTCTTCTTTGCTGCCGTCGTCATCAGATAAGGAAGAATAGACAGTGCCATATCCTTAAATGCGATCGTCGCCCCATGATAAAGCTCCAGAAAATAAGCGCCATCCGCATAAGTCAGCGGCGCGATCTCCTCCGTATCAAACTTACTGTCATATGCACTGTTGATACAATGCATCAGCTCATCCTTTGTATAATCGGTCAGAAATAATTTCATCACTTCATAGGCAGTCTGCCTGTAATCCATGGAAACCATATCCTTGAACCCGATATCTAATCTGGGCAGACGATCAGGAACATATAATCCGCCGTCATCCGCCAGCCCCTGTAAAACCGCCTTCGATGCCAAAACCTTTTCGCCCGCATTCCTTGTGCTGCTATACATGATATCCATCATTTATGTCCTTGCCTTTCTCAATAATCCAAAGACAAGTATAGCATAAAGGTCGTTTTCATGCAATCTATCTGAAAAATTCATGACCTCCGTGCTGCGTAACTCTGGTAAGATTATTTTCAAACCATGCAAGTCCGTCCGAGTCCGCGTATTTTCTTGATATAAAATACAAAGCCCCGTCTGAGATATCTTCCTCTAACAATGCGGCATAAACCGCTTCCCTCGTTTCTTCTGTGACAATAACGTCATTGATCCTTCCATTTCCCACAGGCGAAAACTGGTAGACACCATCGACGTGCTGAAATACCACACTCTCCACATCATCCGGAAACCTTGGATTTTCCACTCGATTTATGATCACATCCGCGACCAGCATTTTGCCCATGACATCCTCTCCGCCGGCTTCCGCCTGAACAATGCGGCAAAGGATATCCATTTCCCGATCCCCAAGATCGATCCGGTAATTCCGGTGCATGCTTAGACACTGTATTGTTCTTTCATTGCCATAAATACAATCCAATGTCCTTTCATATACTTTATTAATCATCCGTTCCTCCATTAGCTCTATTGCGGCTTCCTTTTGCATTCTGTTAGAAATCTCTCTTAAGTCGGTCAGCAGTATTGCATTGATGAATACGATTGAAAGCATTACATACAATACTGCAAAGTAACAGGAATATTGTTTATACAAAATATTATGTCCTCCAAAAATACTTTCCTAATATTTTATTCAGACATGTCCCAAAATATACCAGCCTGTTTCCCTGTAAATAACGGTATAAAATGTCTTATTTTTTCAAAAATTTGCAATCAACATCATATTTTGTTATAATTCAACAAGAGAATCCGAGCCGGCAGGCTCTTAAGAAAGGGACTTATATTTAAGAAACAATATGAACCCGAAAAATAAGACAAAACATCTGACCGGCGTTACGCCTGCCCGAAAAAAAGATCACACCGTTTATTATCGTGCTTCCATAACATTCCGCGGAAAGCATATCAGCCTCGGCAGTTTTACAACTGCGCAGCAGGCCCACATGGCATACAAGGAAGCAGCTGTCGTTTTGTTTTCCAATAAGCTTCCGTCAGAAAAAAATCTTTCCTCATCCCCACTCTCTTTTGAAAAGAGGATTTGCCTTATCAATTTCCGCGATAACGGCATTTATTTTGCAAACCCTATTTATATCCGCCCTAAAATGTTTTATTACTTTCTGTCGCCAGAGGAAACCCTAAAATTTGACGTGGATGATCTTTTTTACTACTCCTCCCATAAGATCATGAAGCGGGGTGGTCATCTTTTTGTTTCCGACTACGGCACTCAGGTCAGCATAACCGGCAGATACGGAATCAGACGCTATGCAATAGAAGGGCGTGACTATCGTTTTAAAAACGGAGATCCTCTGGATTTCCGTTACTCCAATATCGAGATCCTAAACCCGTATTATGGTGTCACACGCTATGAAAAAAACAATAATTTATCCTTTCGTGCCAAGATCCATGTAAAGGGCAATTATGTGATTGGCACCTATCCCACCGAGATCGAAGCGGCAGTCGCCTATAATAAAGCGGTAGATTTCCTCCACCAAAAAGGCATGCAAAAAAATTATGCCGTCAATTTTATTGACGGCATAAGTCCTTCCGAATACGCAAAGATCTATAAACAGGTCAAAATCTCCAAGCGCATCATGGATTACACTCCATAATAATCCTTGATTCTAATCTCCATATTGATACAGTTTTACTGCGGTCAATACAGGTTTTATTTCACCGAATAATCAATAAAACAGATATTCAGATTGGCGTCCCCGGCGATTCCTGCAATCGAGCCATGCGTCGTATACTGCCACATGACAAACTGATACGGATAATCCGGAATATCCTTCTCCTGGGAAAGCCATACATCATACCCGATCATGGAGCCTAAGCTCATCTTCTGGATCAGCCATTCCTTATCCCCATAGATCATAGGAAAATATCCGTTCTCCCTGATCTTATCCATAAACGCAAGCGCAATATTGGTTCGTTCCATCTTATCCAGGGAATCTATCCTTGAAACCTCATTGGGTATCGAATCCATGGCAAATACGACCGGATACTGTATCTTATTCTCAGAGAGCGTATCAATGACAAACTGTGCTTCCTCCTCCGCTTCCTCCACCGTGACTGCCTGCGAGAAAAAATAAACTCCAACGTCCAGTCCGGCTTCCGAGGCACGTTTCAAGTTATCCATAAAATACTCATCCATTGTGATCTCACC
The DNA here is from genome assembly GCA_002478505.1 of Lachnospiraceae bacterium UBA7481. Classification (GTDB taxonomy): domain Bacteria; phylum Bacillota; class Clostridia; order Lachnospirales; family Lachnospiraceae; genus NK4A136. Next base: position 12,147 of record DLOP01000049.1, on the reverse strand, counting down.
GGAACTGTACCCTCTCTGTCCCAGCCGCAGCATCACAAAATCTATCCCTGCACGCCTCAGCTCCAGAAAATCAACATAATCCTGCGTCTTGGAAATATCCACCCCGGCATAGGAAACTCTTGTATTATTCTCATAATATTTCATCAACGGTCTCTGATAGACCAGCCCCGAATAATCATAATTGTTTCTTGCAAGATACTGATTGATGCTTACCCACTCTTCCGTACCGTTATCATGGATGATCAACGTATGCAGACCATCCGTAGCCGGATCATTCTTCTCCACAACCGAAGAAGAAACCTCCGGTTCATCCTCAGATACCGTATTCCCCGGACGCTCCTCCCAGATATCCAGATCATCTGCAGTCAGCGTACTGCCGCTCAGCAGATCTTCCACACTGTTCTCCAACATGGTATTCTGCAAATGTTCCTGCTCCGCCGCTGTCAGTGTTCCGGAGTATTGGGAAGACACCTGCGCGCCGCCTCCCCGTCCATTTCCGCTGTTGAGCAGCAATACGATAAGCAGTATCCCTAAAACAGAAACGCTGCCGATGATCACTGCATAACGAAGGGTGACCGCGCTGTTGCGGCGCGTCAATTCATGATCGTAATAATCATCATAATCATAGTCATCTTCAAAATCGTCATCTAATCTCATTGTTATGTTACTCCATTATTCAAAACTATAAATTTATGATATAATAAACGCAGTGAAAATTACATGTAGGCGATGATATATCTATATTACACAACTAATTATAAAAAATCAATCATTTCGCATTTGCCTAAAATATACACAATCAGAAAGGAAACTGCATCATGCCCGGATCCACTCCCTGCATATCCCATAAACTTCCAATCATAATCTCTTTGATATGCCTGTCCTTTTTGATATCCTCCTGCACCCCTGCTGCAGAAATCACCACTGTGGAAGGATTTTTCTTCGATACCTTTGTCAGCATCGTAATCTATGATCCCTGCAGCAGCGACATAACCGACGGATGCATCGAACTTTGCAGCCATTATGACAATCTGTTTTCCAAGTCCGTCCCGGAAAGTGATATCTACCGGCTCAACCACGCTGCCGGTGCTCCGGTCACAGTATCGGAAGATACCGTTTTCCTTTTATCAGAAGCTGTCCGGTATGCCGAACTGACCGACGGAAAGATCGACCCCACAATTGAAACAGTAGTTTCTCTCTGGGACTTCCATCCGTCCGAAACGCCGAAGCTCCCTAATGAAGCAGAGACCGCAAGCGCTCTGGCACACGTTGACTATCGCAACATTGAGATCACCGGCTCTACAGTCACGTTGACCGATCCCGAAAGTTCCCTTAGCCTTGCTTTTCTCGCCAAAGGCTTTATTGCCGATAAGCTGAAAGAATATCTTCTTGCTAACGGCATTCAAAATGCCATCATCAATCTTGGCGGCAACACTGTTGTGCTAGGTTCCAAACCGGGCAATGAACCTTTTACGGTAGGTGTGGAAAAACCCTTCGGGGACGGCACTCCCATAGCCAGCTTTGCCCTGACTGACTGTACGCTCGTAACTTCCGGTGTCTATCACCGCTGTTTTTATGACGGAGATACTCTGTATCACCATATTTTAGACACTGCCACCGGCTATCCCGTGGAAAATCATCTTTACAGCGTCAGTATTCTGGGGGAAAGTTCCCTTACCTGCGATGCTTTAAGCACAACGTGTTTTGTCCTGGGTCCGGAAGAAGGTATGAAACTCATTGAAACTTTAGATGGCATCGAAGCTATGTTTATCATGGACGATGACAGCATACGGTATTCTAGCGGATTTCCGAAACCTCTCTCCGAATATTAATCTTACTCCCTATGCTGCATTTTCAAAGGCTTACGCGATCCTTTCTTTTACCGCATATTTTCAATCGCCTCTCTATATCTTCTTTGCAAACCGGAATTTATCTATTTCCTATAGATTCCGTTTTTCAAAATAGTACAATACTTCTTGCAGTTTCAAAACTCTGTTTTCTACTGAATCGCTTTGTCCTTCTCTATCTATCAAAATTGATTTTATTCCTAACCGTTCACAAGGTATTATATCAGTTCTCACATTATCACCAATATAAACTACATTTTCTTTTTCTTCTTTTGAAATGAGTAGTGCCTCTTCAAAAATCTTATATGACGGCTTTGCCTCACCCACTTCACTAGAAAAAATTTGTATTTCAAAATACGAATCTATATTTGTACAGATCAACTTTTGCCTTTGTTGTTTCGCGTTTCCGTTACTAATAATCCCCAGTCTTTTTCCTTTTAGCAAATCAAGTGTTTCTATCACATCATCAAATAACAACCAACTATTATTTAGTATTATCTGATATTTTTCGAACCATTTTTTTGAATTAGATTCATCAATATCCAAGCCACAATTCATTGACATATCTTTAATGCGAAGCATCCCTTGTTCTTCAAAACTTAATTGATTACTTAAATAATCATTAAAGTACCTCTGGGAAATCATATGCCAATAAGCAATTTGCATTTCACTTAGCAAAATATTACCCATTTCCACATATAACGCTACAATTGCCTTTGCCTCTGATGTATCATAATCTATCAAAGTATTATCAATATCAAAAAAATACATAATTATTATCACCAATCCCGATTTTGCAGCCTTCAAAAGCCGTAATTTACTGAATTGTTTGTAAAAAGTCTTCAACCTCTTTATTAAATGCAACGTATCTCTTATTGGCAATAAAGTGATTGCCTTTCATAATCGATAATTTTGCATTGGGTATATTTTCCGCAATCTCTTTTGTATGGGATTCCTTGATCATATCATTTCTTCCGCAGATTACAAGGGTGGGAGCTGTTATCTTTGATAATTCGTTTCGTTCAATATTCGGCTCATTCACCATTAACCCAAGCATTTCAGCATTCTTTTTTGCATCAGGTGACTTTAAAGCAAATCGTTTTGCTATTTTGTAACCTATTTCAATTGGAATTTGTGTTGTTCTTTTTACTCCTTTTGGATTCAGATTGCCCCCGTTTAATATCAATGCCTTTACCTTATTTGGATATTCCATTGCAAATTTCATTGCTATATTTGCTCCATCTGAGAATCCCAAAATAATTGCATTTGAAATACCAAGGCCTTCCATAAAATCGTATAGGTCACAGGAAAACTGCCCAATAGTAAAAGGTTTTGTACCTCTTGGCGATTTTCCGTGACCCCGCGTGTCTAAAGCAATCACTCTGTATCTGTCGCTAAAATAATCTATTTGATGCTCGAAATATGAGCCATCCTCCCCGTTTCCGTGCAAAAGGATAAATGGTTCTTTATTTCCCTTTTCTTGATAATATAAATCTATATCCATTGATGCTTCCACACAACTTGAAATTTTAAAAATCTAAATTAATGTTTATGAATCGTCTTTTTCGGACATTTTTCCTTACATGTTCCGCAGGCAGTACATTTCTCCGGATCGATCTTTGCCAGAAAATCCGTCACATCAATTGCATCGCTTGGACAATTCTTCCTACAGATCCCGCAGCCGATACATCCCACCTGACATTCTTTCATCACGACAGGACCTTTTTCATTGGAAGAACATGCTACAACATACTCCGCATCGTACGGAATCATCTCAATGATATGCTTCGGACATACGGTAACACATTTACCGCAGGCCTTGCATTTATCCTTATCTACGACTGCTATCCCATTTTCCAGATGGATCGCGTCAAAAGGACATTCCTTTACACAGGAACCATACCCCAGACAACCGTAATTGCAGGTCTTGGGACCGCCATTCGGAACAAATTGCAGCATTCTGCAGTCCTGCACACCGCTGTATTCATAGTCTGTCGCCGCCTTATCACAGTCTCCGGCACATTTGACATATGCGGTCATACGTATGCTTTCCCCGGCTTCCACCCCCATAATCTTTGCAATCTCTTTGGCAACCTTGTCACCGCCCACCGGACAGGCATTGACCGCCGCTTCCCCTTTCACGATGGCAGCCGCAAGCGCAGAACACCCCGCATAACCGCACCCTCCGCAGTTATTTCCGGGAAGCGTATTTGCTACCTGTTCTTCTTTCGGATCAACATCTACTTTTAATTTTAATCCTGCAATTCCAAGAAATAATCCGATCAGAATACCAACCAGGCTGATGATCAGAACAGCTGTTAAAATCGCCCCAAAATTCATATCAATAACCATACCTTTCTCTTATTCCGATGAAGAATCTGTATTGGCAGCATCCTTCCGTGAAAAAGTCCCGTTCTCTATAACAGTCCGGAAAATCCGCAGAATGCGATCGCCATCAAGCCCGCTGTAACAAGCACAATGGGCATTCCCTGAAACGGCTTCGGAATGTCATTGTACTGCATTTTCTCCCGGATTCCCGCGAGGATGCAGATGGCAATGGCAAATCCTCCGGCAGTTGCAAATCCGTTCACTACGCCATAAAGAATATTATATTCTTTCTGCACGTTGGTCAGCGCCGTACCAAGCACCGCGCAGTTGGTCGTAATCAGCGGCAGGAATACGCCGAGGGACTGATACAGCGCCGGAATCTTTTTCTTCAAAAACATCTCCACAAACTGCACAAGCGCAGCAATCACTAAGATAAACACGATCGTCCTTAAATATTCAACATGAAATCTTTGCAGTATAAATTGATAGATCGCCCCGGAAACCAGCGACGCCAGCGTAATGACAAAGATTACCGCAATTCCCATACCGCTTGCCGTTTTGAGCTGTTTTGACACGCCCAGGAAAGGACAAAGTCCATAGAACTGGCTTAAAACCACATTGCTGACCAGTGCGGAACCGATTGCTATGATCAATAATTCTCTCAATGTTTCTCCCATATATTCCACCTCAATTATTTTTTCAATCTATCGTCTATGTCAGAGCAGTTTTACTGCGATGACATGCGATGAGAAATCCGCGCAAGCGGTTTCTCATCTGCCTACTGCGCCGTCCTTTCCATCCGGATCATAAAAACGATGTTCACAGGCGGAATCCCCGCAGTTCATACAGTCATGACTGCATCCGCTCTGGATCTTCGTCTTCTCGCCCCGCTGTTCCTTTTTACTCCGCACAACATTCTGAACCGCCGTCAATGCTGCAAGTACGAAAAACGCTCCCGGCGCCATGACGAAAATCGCAATCGGGCTCTGGCTCTGCAGCCATCCGGTCACACCCTCTCCCATACCGATCATCGCTGCAAGCTGCGCAAAAGAAACGCCAAAGATCTTGTGCGCGCCCAGCATTTCCCTGACCAGTCCGATACAAGTCAGCGCAACGGTAAATCCAAGCCCCATGCCAATCCCGTCAAACATGGATAAGATAAAATTATTCTTCGAGGCAAATGCTTCCGCACGCCCCAAGATAATACAGTTAACCACAATCAGGGGAATAAACATTCCCAATGCCTCATTTAAGGAAGGGATATACGCCTCCAGGAACTGCCCCACGATCGTTACAAATGATGCGATAATGACGATAAAAGCAGGAATCCGCACCTTATCCGGAATAATATTCCGCAGCAGGGAAATGATGACATTGCTCATCGTCAAAACAACCATCGTGGTCATCCCCATACCGAAACCGTTAATTGCAGAAGTCGTGACTGCCAGCGTCGGACACATGCCAAGCATCAGGACAAACGTAGGATTTTCTTTGATCAGTCCATTGAAAAACACCTTCCCGGCTGTCATCTTATTCTCACTGTCCATTGCTCATCCCTCCTTCCATCAGATATCCATGAAAATAATCAAGACCGGCGTTTACGCCGTTGACTACGGCATTGGTGGTGATCGTTGCCGAACTGATCGCATCTACTTCACTCTCCGCCATCGCACCGGTCTTCGTATATACAAAAGAAGTAACATTCTTGCCGGCAAACTGAGGTGCCAGTACTGTCTGCGCTTCCAGTCCAAGTCCGACCGTCTCGCTGGTTTCCAGAATGGAAATGCCATTTAACGTACCGTCCATCTGAATCCCCATGACAAACTGAATATTGCCGCCATAGCCTTCCTTATTGGTCACCGTCAGGACATATCCGACCTGCTGCCCCGCCGCATCATATGCGGTATTGATCTCATTGATCTCGCTTAACGGATGTGCTTCCCCAAATTGCGCGTATTCCGGTGCCGCCATATCCGGCAGCGTCACTGCCTCAAAGGACGCTGCATCCGCAAACACCGCCTGAAACGCCTCCGTCTTTTTCTGCTGCTCCTGCGCTGCGATCGGCTCTTTTGTGATCTCATTGACGAAAGCCAGAAGAACCCCCGCAACCGCTGTTATGGCAAATAATATCAATGCATCTTTGATTATCTGTTTCATATACAGCCTCCATCTATAATTTCGCTACTTTTTTCTCTTAGCCTTCCTCTTGCCAAAATAGGCAGGCACAGAGATCTTCTCAATCAAAGGAACCAAAAGATTGCCAATGATGATCGCATAGGACACACCTTCTGCGGAAGGTCCAAAGAGACGGAAGATGCCGGTCAAAACGCCCAGCAACACGCCATAGATCACCTGTCCTTTCTGGGTGATCGGTCTGGTCACATAGTCCGTCGCCATAAAAAACGCACCCAGCATCAGCCCGCCGCCCGACATATGCGCGGAAAGGTAATACCAGTCCAACCCCCTTCCCGCAAAAAGCAGGATAAAAACGGCAAAGGACAACAGGTAAGTTCCCGTCACTACCATATCAATGACACCAGCCATAATCAAGATACATCCGCCGAAAACAATTGCAAGCATAGAAGTTTCCCCGATCGTCCCCGGAATCGTACCCAGAATCATGTCCCTGACAATGACCGGATCTCCATTTTTCAGGCATGCCAGCGGCGTCGCCCCGCTGACCACATCCGCACCGCCGGAAACGACATAGGAAAAATCCGTCATGATCTTAGAAAAGGAGATCAAAAGAAAACATCTTGCGCCCAGCGCCGGATTCATAAAATTCTGCCCCAGTCCGCCAAACAGCATCTTCACAACAATAATCGCAAACATACCGCCAATCACACCAATCCACCATGGTGCGCTGACCGGCAGATTCATGGCAAGCAGCATCCCTGTTACAACTGCTGAAAAATCACCAATGGTATTCTTCTTTTTGGCAATCATACAAAACAGCCATTCCGAAAGCACGCAGGATGCCACGGTAATCAAAATCAGCAGGAGCGCTTTTCCCCCAAAATGCCACACCCCAAATCCTGCCGCGGGAAGCAGCGCCACCGCTACGGTCATCATGATACGCGCTGTTGAATCTTTCGCCCTGACATGCGGTGTGGATGATACCTTCATCAATTCACTCATTTCCCAAACCTCGCTATTTTTTAGTAACCTATTTTTCACACTACCCTTTCCTTCTGTTCGCCAATACGGTCTTGCGCATGGATTTGATCGACTGCGCAAGCTGACGTTTTGCCGGACAGATATAAGTGCAGGAGCCGCATTCCACACACTCCATGCCATTCAACTCTAAAAATCCTTCCGTATTAAAATGATCTGCATGCTCCGCCAACCGGGTAGGGATCAGTCTGGAAGGACATACCTCCACACATCTGCCGCAGTTGATACATGGTCCGATCTCCCACATAGACACTTCATCCTTTGTCATGCACAGCAATGCGGAAGACGTCTTTGTCACCGGTACATCAATATCAAAGATAGCAAACCCCATCATCGGACCGCCGGAAATGATCTTTTCCGGTTCTGCAACAAAGCCGCCTGCCTCCTCAATCAATTCTGAATACAGCGTTCCGGTCTTCATAGAGTTGAATGGCATGGAGTG
>DLOP01000049.1:4176-4296 GCA_002478505.1 Lachnospiraceae bacterium UBA7481 | reverse complement strand
CCGTATCCACATTATTGACCACACAACCTTGATCAGCGGGAAGCATTTTGGAATTGATCGTTCTTCCTGTCACAGCATAGATCAGCTGCCGCTCCGACCCTTGCGGATATTTTGTCATCA
>DLOP01000049.1:3958-4078 GCA_002478505.1 Lachnospiraceae bacterium UBA7481 | reverse complement strand
TCTGCAGTCCTCGCACCAGCTTGTCCGGCTCCTCCAGCATCTTACGATAATCCGAAGTCAGATAAGGTTCGCACTCCGCGCAGTTAACAATCACATAGTCGATCTTGTCCGGCTCCTTAG
>DLOP01000049.1:0-3913 GCA_002478505.1 Lachnospiraceae bacterium UBA7481 | reverse complement strand
ATATGTATGATATCTTCCCGCTTCATATCTTTATAGTTCATGGTATGGATCGGCGGTGCAGCCTCATACTGCATATCATTCTCTATTACAATACAGGTGATATTGTCACCGGTCACAGTGCGGCGGGGTTCGATACACTTAACCGTACCGGATACCGACGCATACACCGGCGAGGANNATACACCGGCGAAGATACAAATCCGCCAGCCTCCGCGATCTTCTCACCTGCCAGCACCCTCTGCCCCTTTTCCACGATCGGTTTTGCCGGCGCTCCTATATGCTGGGACAAAGGATACACCAATTCCCCTTTCGGAAGGATGTCCCTGATCGGTTTATCTTTGGAAAGCGCCTTTCCGTCATAAGGATGCACGCCTCCCCGAAATGTCCGTTTTGCCATGTATCGATCCCACTCCTTTTACTGCTCTTAGGTTTTTCATAATGCCCTTTTCAAAACATTATAAATCCTTATATTATAATATACTCCTTTTTGGTGAAAAGTTCTACAACAAATTTATCAGAACATAAGATGATACAAATATCTGTTTATTTCAAAAAAATGCTACATCTATTCCCATTATTGTGTTATGATAGAAACAAACCGATAAGCGATGTAAAAACAAATACATCAACGGATGGCCGCAGAAGCGGCCGGCAATAAAATAGGATAAAGGCAGGAGCGCAATGAAAACAATCACGACAAATCTACGCCAGCTTGTACCGGACTACCCGATTGAATATTTATCTCCGGAGCATGACATCACGCCTTCTGACGTGCTTTTTCTGGATATTGAGACGACGGGACTTACCGCAAAGAATTCCAATCTGTTTCTGATCGGATGCGTATATTACGAAAACCGTGAATGGCACGCCATCCAGTGGCTTGCGGAAAAATATGAGGAAGAACTGCAGGTTCTGACTGCATTTTTCGATTTGTTAAAAAATTATCGATATTTGATCCATTACAACGGCAACCAGTTCGACATTCCATATCTGCTGCAAAAATGTCAGCAGTTTTCTCTGGATTACAATTTTGACGACTGCGAAGGCATTGATATTTATCGAAGATCCGTGCCTTACCGCGATATTTTGTCGCTTCCGGACTTAAAGCAAAAGACAGTAGAAGATTTTCTGGGTCTTGTCAGGGAAGATACCTGCTCCGGGCACGATATGATCAGCAAATATCATGATTATGTCTGCACGCAGGATGAAACCCTGTTAAATGAACTGCTGCTGCACAATGAAGACGACTTGAAAGGCATGTTAAAGGTCATTTCTATCCTTTCTTATTCCGACCTGTTTCATCTGCCGGTACGCGTTATGAAAGCGCAGGCAAGCTATTACCATGACAGCAGTAAAAAACGGTGTCAGGAGATCGTCATGCGGCTCCGCTTCCAGTCTGCTATTCCTGTGCCATTTTCTTTCAGGGCATTGGGATGTTATTTCAGCGCAGAGGGAATGGACGGCACCTTAAAAGTGCCCATATATGAAGAGGAAATGAAATTTTTCTACTCCAATTATAAAGATTATTACTATCTTCCCGCAGAAGATATGGCAATGCACAAATCCGTGGCTACCTTCGTTGATAAGTCCCACCGCGTACAAGCCACAGCCGCCAACTGCTATACCAGAAAGCAGTCTATGTATCTGCCGGAATGGGATGTTCTGTTTACGCCTTTCTTCAAACGGGAATACCGCGCAAAAGAATTTTTCTTTGAATTGACCGATGATTTTAAACAAAGCCGTTCCGGCTTCTCCCTGTATGCGGAACACGTACTGCAGTCCATGTTTGAACAGTGGAGACAATAACATCCTTTTCTCTGTCACCGCAATCGAAATTTTGAGTATCAAAAGGAGAATTGTTTGATTATGTTAGATAGAAAGGAATATCTCATTTTAACATCGGTATCATTTTGGTTTTGGTTTTTCACATATGGGACTTTGGGTGCATACAATAGGGAATATCTGAAGCTTCCATTTAACGGCTATGTGGCATTTTTGATATATGGCTTTGGGGGAGGACTATTAATCGGTGGATTGATATCCGGCATTATACTTTTTGCTAATATAATAAAAAGGCAGAAGCTGTTTATTAAGATATTGGCGTGTGTTTTATTTCCGCTTACGCTGGTGCTTATATTCCAAGGAGGGATTTGGTCCTTTATTCCATATGGAATATATAACCTTGTCGCTCTGAAAAAAGGCGGCATAGAGAATAAGTGTGAATAATCAGTTGAAATATTTAAACAGAAAAAATCCCAGCAAGTATTACCCTGCCGGGATGATAAAAACGCTGCATAACCTGTTCGAATTTATGCAATCTTGCTTTTAGCCAGTTCTGCCAGAGATGCAAATCCTTCTGCGTCATTAACTGCCATTTCAGCCAGCATCTTACGGTTGATGTCAACCTCAGCCAGCTTCAGTCCATACATAAACTTGCTGTAGGAAAGTCCGTTCATTCTTGCAGCTGCATTGATACGTGCGATCCAGAGCTGTCTGAACTGACGCTTTTTCTCTTTCCTGCCGGCATAAGAGGATGCAAGCGCTCTCATAACTGACTGCTTTGCCACACGATACTGCTTTGATCTTGCTCCTCTGTATCCCTTTGCAAGCTTTAACACTCTATTATGTTTCTTTTTAGCGTTCATACCGCCTTTGATTCTTGCCATGTCTGTTCTCCTCCTTACCGCTTATACATATGGTAATATCTTCTTCATATTCTTTACATTCGTTGCATCTACAACAACATCCTGCCTCAAAGCTCTCTTTCTCTTGGTGGATTTCTTGGTCAGGATATGTCTCTTATAAGCTTTATTTCTAACCAGCTTACCGGTTCCTGTCTTTTTAAAACGTTTTGCTGCCGATCTGTTTGTCTTCATTTTAGGCATAACTTTGTTCCTCCTAATTCTTAATCTTTCTATTTTAACTGATTACCCGCTTAATGTTTCTCAGCTAAAAACATGGTCATACTCCTGCCTTCTACTTTGGCAGGCTTTTCCACTACCGAAATATCGGATAGGCTTTCAGCAAAATCATCCAGAATATGCTTACTGTTCGCCATATGCGCCATTTCACGTCCTCTAAAACGCAGCGTGATCTTTACCTTATCACCTTTGGAAAGGAATTTTCTAGCGGCATTGACCTTTGTATTAAGATCATTGGTATCAATATTGGGAGACAATCTGATCTCCTTGATCTCAACCGTCTTCTGCTTCTTCTTGGCTTCCTTTTCCTTACGCATCATCTCATAACGGTATTTCCCGTAATCTACTACCCTGCATACGGGCGGCTTCGCCATCGGTGCAATCAAAACCAGATCGACCTCTGCCTGATCTGCCAATGCCTGTGCCTCCTGAATGGACATAACGCCAAGCTGTTCACCATTTTCTCCGATCACTCGTACTTCTTTCTCTCTGATTTGTCCGTTGATAAGTAAATCGCTAATAATATCACACCCCGCTAACATAATAAAATAGTGGATAGCATAACTATCCACCTAGATCTTCCCTATCGCTTTCTACCGCCTGACCGTCTTTTTCATTCATCGAAAACTGTTTTAACAAAACAATTTTCCGCTTTTGATACCGGTCTGACAACACAATGCCAAATGGAAACTATTAACACCTGAAACTCATTCGTCGCAGGGTGAGAGTGGATACTCTGCTTCAGCTACATTAGATTACCATACCGGCCAATATAAGTCAAGGACTTTTTTTATTTTTTTAATACTCTTAATTGCCGCCATGCTCACGACGCCATCTTTCCTCATCTGACCGCATCAAAAATTCAAGGCTCAGTCCACTGGGATCCTCCTCTGCATTCCCATAGAGCGGGTCTGTGTTCTGTGCTGTGACCGCACCTCCATAGATGGGATTCGCATTCTGCGCCGTCCCCGCATTTCCATAGATCGGATTTG
>DLOP01000054.1:284-17345 GCA_002478505.1 Lachnospiraceae bacterium UBA7481 | reverse complement strand
TAATCAGGTGCGAAGTTTGAGTAATTAAAAATACCGATTGTCCTGTACCTGCAAGAGCTCCTGTCAAACCGCTGATAATAAACAGAAAACCGCCTGCAATCATACACCAGCCTGCAATGCGATTTGTGTGGCTCCAGTTTTTCTCGCTGTCCAATGCCCACCTGACCCGCATTCCATATGTGTAGTTTCTTCTTGCCTTTGGCATAAAATTCCCCAATATACAATAAAGCACACCGATAAATAACTGAGTAATCATAACAACATCCATCGGAAGCTCCAATGCATTTCCATAAATCAGAACCGATATACAAACGGAAATCAATGGCGCTATCCATAATATAATTTTATATATTTTATCTGAAATCCCTTGCTCTTTTGGGTCAACTGCCACAGTTATCATACAAAAAATATGCACTGCCAAAATGATTCCCGGCAACCCAAATACTGCAAATGGCCTGCTGCTCCATCCATCTACTGTACCTGTAAAATCGAAATGTACCGGTACCTGTTCGGGAAGCCTGTTCCACAAACAAAGCCCAATGAGCATATGCAGCATGATTACCAGACTTGTAACAATAACCGTACTTAAATTATCCTTTATTTTTCTCATCACAATTCCCTCCTTCACTGGCACCAGTCTCCGTGTTACCCCTTAAATCAGCAAGCCATACCATCACTTCCTCCACAATAGAAGTGTTCAGACTGTAAAAAATGTAATTCTTTTCTTTTTCCTCAAACAGCAGACCGGCTTTTTTTAAGATGTTCAAATGATATGAAACCGTAGCCCCTGTCATATCAAAATGACTGCCTATTTCACCTGCCGACATACGCCTATCCCTTAACATCGTCAGAATATCCCGCCTGACAGGATCCGCTAAAGCTTTAAATGTTTCGGCAAAACCCATCCCTAGCCTCCTCTCCTTGTGCATGCATCTATTTAGAAAATTTTCTAAATGGATTATATATCTCTCAGTACAAAAAAGCAATAGGTATTTAGAAAAATTTCTAAATACCTATTGTCTGTTTCGTCTTTCTACTTTGTTTTCTTCTGATTTTACAATGTGGTTTGAAAACAATTCTATCTGCAATTTCACCGTTTGCGCTGCATTTCTTTCCCAATCCCAAGATAAGACTTCTGACTTTGCCTCTTCACTGCTCAACCCATTTACCCATTCTTCATCCATTAATACACTCTATCATGCTTTATCAATATTTTCATAAGGTTCTTTCATTTTCTCTCTAAACATTGATAATACTTTTCTTCAAAAGTGCCACCTGGAACATTTGATCAATATTTAAAAAAATCTATGCACATCGCCACTTAATATCTGATACTTACTCATCCTCCTCCAATAAAGGCATGTGGATCAATTCCTGCAATTTGTTCTGCAACACCCTCTTATCTGGCAATTGGAGTTGATACTCCGCAACCATCATAGGTGATAATGTTCTGCTCATAGCATACTCAACAACCTCATCATCTTTAGAAGCACATAATATCATCCCAACACTTGGATTCTCATTTTCCTTTTTCTTTTGACGATCCAGCGCTTCCAGATAAAAATCCATTTTCGATATATATTCCGGCTTAAATTTCCCAATCTTCAGTTCAAATGCCACAAGGCATTGTAATCCCCGATGAAAGAAAAGCAGATCAATCTTATAATCTTCACCGCCAACCTGAACTCTGAATTCTTCATCAATAAACGTAAAGTCCTTACCAACCTCCAAAATGAAATCCTTCATATTTTTGATCAGACCTTTTCTCAGATCCATTTCCTTGTAGTTGGATGGCAAATTAAGAAATTCTATCACATAGGAATCCAGGAATGGATTTTCTTTCAATCCCTTTATTGGCTCAGGCAACACTTTTTCCCTGGATAGCATATATCGTTCATAATATCCACTGTCAATCTGACGAGATAACTCCCGTGCCGAATAATTTTCTTTTACACAAAGGACCAGATAGAAATGACGTTCTTCAGGTGTTTTTGCTTTTGAAATTATCGCCAGATGGTTGGACCAACTTATTTGTGACAACAGTGTTGTCACAAATTCATCATCCACATAAGTTTCATAAAATTTCTTCATGCGATACAGACCACGCCTGTTAAATCCCTTAATCCCAGGAAATGCATTTTGGATCTCTTCTGCGACTGTATCTATATAGGCATCTCCAAATAATGCTTTTGTGGATTCTGTACTCAGGTATTCTCCTACCTTCCAATACATCTGGATTAGTTCCTCATTAACCTTTTTCAAAGCATTCTGTCTTGATTGGCTAATGATCTGAATAAGATTGCCTGCTGTTGAAACTTCATTTCTCATCAAAATCTGCCGCCTTTCAAATCTGTGTCAACACTGTTGTCACAAGTCATATTCGCTCTTTCTCATAAATCAAAAGACTTCTGCCAGTTCTGAATTCTATTTTCTATATCTCAGTTTTTATAAGCTCCCCCTTTTCTACAAACATACAAATTGCCTTTTTAGGATTGCTTAACATTTCATCTGGGAAAACATTACCCTTTGTCATAGTTTACTATCTCTTTTTCGTAAGTTACAATTGCCCTTATTATACCCTGTTCTTGAAGAAATGACTCTATAGCCTTTTTCCCTGTTTCTGTTCCGTAGTAGCCATGTACCTCAATAGTACAAGTATATTTTTCAATGATATCCTTAAGCGTTATCTCTATAAGTTACCTGACCAGTTTAATCAAACAGACTGACCGCCACATACGGCGTCCTGTAGTTCACACTGGAGATCCGTATGCCCGTTGACGGGCTGCTGGCGTGAATGACCTGTCCATTGCCGATATACATCGCCACATGGTTGATCGATCCGCCCTTCGTATAAAAAACCAGATCTCCCGGCTTCATCTGCGACAATGAGACCCTTCGCCCACAATTCGCCTGTGCCGCAGATGAATGTGGAAGCGTAATGCCGTATTTCGCATACAGGCTTAATACAAATCCGGAACAGTCCGCGCCTCTGGTCAAAGAAGTGCCTCCCCATACATAAGGATTGCCCACAAACTGTTTTGCATACTGACAGATATCAACCCGGACATCAGATACCCCTTCGCCATACAAAAGTTCGGACATTGTGATTGCCGTAGGCAGCTTTTCCGCTACTGAAACATACTCTGCTGAAACATATGCAGACTCTCCGTCCAGATCGATCTCTACCCAGCCGTCCAATATGGAACGCACCTCCAGCTCCTCACCATAAGGAACCGTCGTGATCACGGGACACTCCACATTCGGCTCCTCCCTGACACGCAGTACTTCTGTCGTCACGCTGGCAACCGGTTTGACGATCTGCTGCGCCCTGAGCACCGCACTGGCTCCCGTCAGAAGATAGTCGACGCTGACATATCCTTCCAGTTTTCCGGACGTAACATGCGCCCAGCCATCCGATATCTCTAAAATCTCGCAGGCTGCACCATTGCTCATTTTACCGATCAGCTTTCCGTCTTCTCCGGGCGTCTGTCGTATATTCAGATGATTGTCAACATTTGCAATACCGAGGCTTTTGTAGCCCCAATAATCCGTTGGTTCCCAATTCTCCAGATCCGCCGCTGTTATCTGAAACGCCTGCGCCGCGCCGGCTGTCACCATATCCTCCGTAGATGTTTTGATATCACTCTCCGGGACAATGGTACCCCACTCCACAACTTGTACCTCAGTCGTCCGTTCCCCCGCCACATCGGCTGCGTCTATATTTATTTCAGGTGAAACCGTCACTCCGAATGCATCGCCTATCTCCTGATGTTCCTCCGGCGTCGTTGCAAAAGCTATCGACCCAAGAAACACCGTCATAATCATAATCCATATGCTGCAATATCTATAATATCTATATTTCATGTAGATCACCATGTCTTTCTGCAGCCTTTGGGCTGCAAACGCATATCCACCTCTAAATTTCTTATTTTTCATAATATATAATCTGCTTAAAGTAAAAAACAGGGTTTTACATTTGTTACGGAATTGTTACGCAAATGTTACACCCTATTATATCTATCCCGATCCAAAACGTCAAGTCACGTTTTTTTCTGCTCTTAAACAGCCTGTATCTGCGGTTCTTTCGCCGTTTCCTCGTGATCTCCTCTCGTAATATAAAGCGCAATATTCAACGCGTGATCGGCAACACGCTCCAGACCGGAAGCAACATCTGAAAAGAGCATCCCGGCTTCCGGCGTACAATTCTGATCCGTCAGCCTGTCAATATGATTCTTCTGCAGTTCTTTTTCTTTGGCGTCAACTTTACTTTCCAATTCATAAAGCTCTGACACCGCCTTATCAATGCCTGCAGCGCTGCCTGTCCCCGGTATTACTTTTAAGGAACGCTCTAACATGGCGTTGACCAGTTCCAGCATTCCGGCAAGTTCTCTTTGTGCCTCGCCGCTAAATTCCACACCTAATTCTTTTCTTCTGACTGCCATATCTGCAATATTCTCCGCATGATCACCGATCCGCTCGATATCATTTACGACATGGAACAGCGCGCCCAATCCCTGCAGGTCTTCAATCGGCAGTGTAGACTGATTGATCTTCACAAGATAATGCGTAATTGCATGACTTAAAAAATCAATATTTTTTTCCATCTCATATACCTTCTGGATATCTTCCTCATCCAGCGTGATCAGGGCATTCATTGCACGGTTCAGATTGTCGTCCGCCAGAGAAGCCATACGTTCCAGTTCCTTTAAGCCGTTGACAACCGCTGTGGAAGGATTTAACAATACCTTATCGCCAATATATTTCAGCTGGAAGGTATCCAGGTATCCCACCTTCTGATCCTTGCCCGGCACCAGCATACAGGCAAGCTTAACGATCCCTCCTGAGAACGGCAATAATACAAGTACCTGCACCACCTTAAAGACCGTATGCGCATTAGCCACAAAACGTCCGTCATCCGCCGAGAACGAATGGAGAAATGTTGAAACTTGCGACATGAACAGTTGTAAGACGATAAACATCAGGATCGTTCCTATGATATTAAACAGCAGATGGATCAGCGCCGCCCGCTTCGCCTCCTTATTGCCTGCCAAAGAAGCGATCAATGCCGTTGCACAGGCGCCGATATTACATCCCAAAATGATGTAAAGACAGATATTGCTGTCAACAAAAAGTCCCTGCTGTGCCATCAGCAGGACAACCGAAACCGTTACGGAAGAACTCTGCACAATTGCTGTGAGCACCATCCCCACCAGAATCGCAAGTACAGGATTGGTCAGTCCCTGCAGGGTACCTACGATCTGCTCAGATTCCTTCATTCTCTCCATTGCAGAAGACATCATGGCGATCCCCATAAAAAGAACGCCAAAGCCTACTACAACATCCCCGATCTTCTTTACTTTCTGATCTTTGGAAAACATTGTTGCGATGACGCCACCCAACAAAAACAATGGAGCATATTTGGAAAGGTTAAAAGAAACAAGCTGTCCGGTAATGGTCGTACCGATATTGGCGCCGAAGATAACGCCGGCAGCCTGATAAAGATTCATCAATCCCGAATTGACAAAGCTGACCACCATGGTAGTACATGCGGACGAGGATTGGATAATGCCGGTAAAAATAATACCCACAATCATGCCCATGACACGATTGGTCGTAAACATCTCCAATATCTTTCTTAGCTTCTCGCCGGCTGCCTTCTCAAGTCCCTCGCTCATCTGTGACATTCCGAGCAGGAACAGTCCAAGACCGCCCGCCAATGATAATATTTCCGCAATACCCATGGTATTCTCCATCAACAGGGTGCGGGACATACCCCCTCCCCTGCATTATCCAGCATAATTTTCCAAAAATAATTTTATCGAAAATTCCCATGGATTACAAGTACGGTAATTTATTTTCTCTATATCCATCAAATAATAATCAAAAACGACATAAATTTTGGTTATATTTAGGAATGACCCGCTATGCCAAAATACCTTTCAGCCCTCTCCACATCCTGCCGGATCTGTTCCATCAGAGGCTCTTTTCCGGAAAATTTCTTCTCAGGTCTGGCATATTCCAACAGCTCTACCCGCACCGGAAGGCCGTATGCCTGCCCATGATAGTGAAATACAAAGGTTTCCACCGTCACCTCTTCTCCGTCATGCACAGTAGGCTTTCTGCCAATATTGGTCACCCCCTGATACCATGTTCCTTCGATCTCCACCTGACTATGATATACGCCAAACGGCGGCAGAAGCTTCTCCCCCTCAGGCACAAGGTTCAGGGTCGGAAATCCTAATGTCCTCCCGATCTCCGTGCCATGCAGGACGATTCCTTCCACACAATACCAGCTGCCCAGATATACCCTTGCCGCCTTCATATCTCCCCGATCCACGGCCTCCCTGACTCTGGATGAGCTGATCTCCTTACCTCCCACGCCTACTTTTTCTATCTGTCTGGCTTCGTAATGATATTTTGCAGCATACTGTCTTAAAAGAGCAAAATCACCTTTTCCCTGATTCCCAAAGGAAAGATCGGGTCCCGCCACGATCAGCTTTGCGTGCATGCGTTCCACCAGTATCGACGTAATATAATCCGCCGGCTCTATGGCGGCTGTCGCCAGATTCAACGGATATTCCACAAGATAATCAATGCCTGCCTCTTCCAGATATCTTCTTTTCTCTGCTCTGGTACTGAGAGACTGGAACCGCCGCTCAAAAGGCTGCGATGCTTCCCCCTGTCCGAAAACCACTGCCGGAAGGGGATAAAATGTAAAAACGGCCGCCTTCAGTCCATGCTTCTTAGCGTCCAGTATCTCCCGAAGAAGCGCCTGATGCCCCCGGTGTATACCGTCAAATTTACCGATGGCAACGGCTGTTTCCTCCTCTATATGAAGTTGTTCCATGCTGTCAATGATCTGCATGAGGTTTGGGATTCTCCTTTGGGAAACATTTTATCCGGCATAAACAGCCGGGTCTGTTCATTATAAATGTATATGGCTGCCAGCTCTCCCTCCGCGTCATATACCCAGTACCGCTGCCCGGAAGATGGTACGCACTGCCCTGTTTCAAAAAACAGCTCCGCACCCATGGGATTTCCATTATCGATCTTCTTCTTTCCTTCGGGCCGGACTGTCAGTTTCGGATAATCAAACGCACTTTCCAACGGCTGTACAATGGCTTCAAGCCTGTCCTGATCCCGTGCTTCTTCAATCTCCCGCAGCGTCAGGGCACCGTCTATCCCATAGTTACCGGAACGGGTTCTGAAAAGATGCTCCATACAGCCCCCACAGCCTAACTTTTCCCCGATATCCTGACATAGCGTCCGGATATACGTACCTTTACTGCATTTGACACGGTATGTCACTCTGGGAAGCTCCACCGAACATATCTCGATCTCATAGAGCTCTACCCTGCGTCCTTTGCGCTCTACGGTCTTTCCCGCCCTGGCAAGCTCATAAAGACGCTTTCCATCTACTTTTAATGCCGAATACATCGGCGGGATCTGCTCATATGCTCCGACAAAGCCCATGACCGCCGTCCTGACCTCTTCCTCCGTGCAATCCACCGGCCGCTCCGACAAAACAGCACCTGTTGTATCTTGTGTATCAGTAGTCTTCCCCAACAGAAGTACCGCTTCATATTCTTTAGTTTTGTCCGTCAAAAGCTCGCAAAGCTTTGTTCCGTTACCTAAACAAACCGGAAGCACGCCCTCCGCCTCAGGGTCAAGTGTTCCGGTATGTCCGATCTTTTTCTGTTTCAATATACCGCGGAGCTTTGCCACCACATCAAAGGAAGTGTACCCCGCTTCTTTATATACATTGATGATTCCGTGTATCATTGCGCCGCCACCCCGGAAGAAATCTGTTCTGAAATCATCTCTACCAGCTTATTTTCCAATGCCGTCAGCTCCATTTCTGCGTCAAATCCTGACGCCCTGACATGACCGCCGCCACCAAACTCCACCGCGATCTTTGCTACATCCACCAGATCTGACGAAGCCCTTAGACTGCATTTAAACTGCCCTTTTTCTTTTTCATAGATAAATACGGCACATTCTACGCCTGCCGTGATCCTCAGCTGATTTACGACTCCCTCAAAATCTTCTTTCCTGGCGCCGTATCTGCTGATAAAATTATGATCCGCTGTGCCGATGATGATCCTGCCATCCATATACAGACGGCTGTCCAATACGATCCTGCTGAGGATCTGATTCTGCAGATATGTCTTTTCGTAAAAAGTTTCATCAACCAGCTTGGGAAAATCAAAGCCGTATTCCAAAAGCTCCGCCGCCGCACGCATCGTCTTGGGGGAGGTATTGGAATAGTGAAACACTCCGGTATCATGTGCCATCCCCATATACAGAAGCTGTGCGATCACATCATCCAGATAAGACTTATCAATCACATCATAAATAAGTTCGCTGGTGGCGCTTGCATCAGACACCACGTAATTGACCATGGCATGATCCGCCTGATTGCTGATATGATGGTCAATATTGACCGTCTTTTCCGCCCTCTTATATAAATCCAGCGCTGCCCCCATCCGTTCCGGCACCGTATCCAAAGCGATAAATACATCTACCGCCTCCCACTCCCGGTAATCCTCCTCAGAACAGATACAATCGATTCCCGGAATATTGCGGAACGCGTTGCCCGGACGTTCCAAAAAGACATAGATATCCGTCTCCGGAAGACGTTTTTTCAGATAAAAATATAATCCCAGAGAAGCGCCGATGCAGTCCCCATCCGGCCGGATATGTCCGCCAATCCCGATCCTCTGATACGATTTTACTTCTTCGTATATATCCATGCCGCAATCTCCCTGCGGGAATATCAATTCCCGTCCTCCTCATGAGACAATCCCCTGTTCGCTTCTTCAATCAGCTTCGACATATGATTGCCATACTCAATACTTTTATCCAGATAAAATCTCAGCTCCGGCGTATTGCGAAGATTCAGCTGTCTTGCAAGCTGATTCTTCATATATCCTTCTGCGCTCTTTAAGCCGGCCAGCACATCCTTTTCCTGTTCTGCGGAACAAAATGTGCTGACCCAGACCTTGCAGGTCTTTAAGTCCGGCGCCACCTGTACATCCACAACTGAAGTAAACTGCGGAACCCTCGGATCCTTGATCCCACTCCGTATCACTTCTGCAAGAACCTTCTGTACCTCGGCATTTATCCTTGTGTTCTTGACACTATTCTTTCTCAATTTTTACCGCTGCCTTTCCGCGCCTACATCATGTTCTCGGCACTTCAACCATAATATATGCTTCTACAATATCCAGCTCCTGCATCTGATCAAAATTCTCAAATACAAGACCGCACTCATAGCCTGTCTTGACTTCCTTAACGTCATCCTTAAAACGTTTTAGGGAAGCCAGCGCGCCTTCATAGATCTGCTCACCCTCTCTGCTGATCCTGATCTTGCAGTTTCTCTGGAACTCGCCATCCAAAACGAATGCACCGGCAATATTACCGATCTGGGAAGCCTTGAAGATCTGCCGCACTTCCGCATGACCGATGATCTTCTCCTCAAAAATCGGATCCAGCATGCCCTTCATGGCTGCTTCAATGTCTTCAATCGCCTGATAGATAACCTTATAAAGCCTCAGATCAACGCCTTCACGCTCCGCCGTCTGCTTCGCCATCACATCGGGACGCACGTTAAATCCGATGATGATCGCGTTGGATGCGCTTGCAAGGATTACATCCGACTCATTGATCGCACCGACGCCGCCATGGATCACCTTAACCACAACTTCGTCATTTGACAGTTTAAGAAGCGACTGTTTTACAGCCTCCACGCTGCCCTGCACATCCGCTTTGATGATCAGGTTCAGTTCCTTCAGATTGCCCTCCTTGATCTTAGAGAACAGATCATCCAATGACATCTTAGCCTTTGTATCCTCCAGCAGCTTCACTTTATTCTGCGCGATAAATGTTTCGGCATACGTCTTTGCCTCTTTATCGTTTTCATGGCAGATAAAGATCTCACCGGCATTAGGAACATCATTTAATCCTAATATTTCCACCGGCGTAGAAGGAAGCGCTTCTTTGACCCGTCTTCCCTTATCATCCACCATTGCCCTTACCTTGCCATGTGATGCGCCCGCTGAAATAAAATCTCCGACATGAAGCGTACCCTTCTGCACCAAAACAGTTGCTACCGGACCGCGTCCCTTATCCAGTTCCGCCTCGATCACAAGACCTCTTGCGCGGCGGTTCGGATTGGCTTTCAGTTCCAGCACGTCAGCAGAAAGCAGGATCATCTCCAGAAGTTCCTCAATGCCTTCTCCTGTCTTAGCGGAAACATTAGCAAAGATCGTCGTGCCGCCCCAGTCTTCCGAGATCAGTTCATGCTCTGACAATTCCTGTTTCACCCGGTCGATATTTGCTCCCGGCTTATCAATCTTATTAACTGCAACCACGATTTCAATGCCGGCTGCCTTTGCATGGTTGATCGCTTCTACAGTCTGCGGCATCACACCATCGTCCGCTGCAACCACAAGGATCGCGATATCAGTGGAATTGGCTCCGCGCATACGCATGGAAGTAAATGCCTCATGTCCCGGCGTATCCAAAAATGTGATCTGTCTTCCGTCGATCGTTACCGTATATGCACCGATATGCTGTGTAATACCGCCTGCCTCACGGTCAATAACATTGGTCTTACGGATGGCATCCAGCAACGAGGTCTTACCATGGTCTACATGCCCCATGACGCAGATAACCGGCGGTCTGGGGACAAGATCTTCCGCATCCTCCTCTTCTTCCTTTAACAACTCCGCAATAACGTCGATCTTCTCTTCGCGCTCGCACATAATCTCATAATCAAGTGCAATCTCCTCCGCACGTTCAAAGGAGATTTCCTGATTGACAGTCACCATCTCGCCCTGCAGAAACAGTTTCTTCACAATGGCGGATGGCTGTATCTTCATCTTTTCCGCAAGTTCCTTGATCGTGATCTCATCCGGTATCACGATTGTCTTGATATCCTCTGTGATCTCTTCCTTTTTCTTCTCCGGCTTGATGAAACGTCCGGCCTTACTGTTCCGCCCTTTTCCTAATGTAAAATCGCCATCATCTTCATAAAGCTGATCTTTCCTGCTTCTCTTATCCTTATCCTGACTATTGTTTCTTCTCTCTTCGCGGTGTTTTTCCGTAGAATCCGTAATCGGTGTCTCTGCCGCAAACGGCTTACCGCCCGGTCTTGCACCCGGTCTCTGGAAGCCTCTCTGGTCACCCGGTCTGCCACCTCCAAAACGATTATTATTGTTACGGGAAGCGCCCTCGCCATTTCCACGGAAACCGCCTTCCCCAAGGGGTCTGTCTCCGCTTCTGGGCGGCTTATTGCGATCATGAAAACCGCCGCCCTGTACAGGACGCTGCTCTCCCTGACGTCCTGACGGATAAGGTCTGCCGACTTTCTGGGTCTGTACAGGCCGCTCCTGTACGGAAGGATTGTTATTTCTATCCTGTTGTGTCTCGCGGGACTGTATCTGCTCTACCGTTTCACGCGTTTCTGCAGCAGCTGCCTTTTCCTCCTGCCGGGCTTCCTGCTCACGCTGGGTACGTCTCTTTTCTTCCTGCATCATACGATTGGTCACAGCAGCAGCACGGTCTACCATATTCTCCCTCGGCTTGATGGGACCATTGACACGTCCGAAGCGGTCCGGACGTTGTCCCCCACCCGGCTGACGATAAGAACCCTGCCCGCGCCGATCCCCCTGCTGCATGGGACGGCTGCCCTGGCGGTTTTGCGGATCACCGCTTACAATAATAATTTTCTTTTTCAATGTTTTCGCCTGTGCATTATTTTCCGGCTGTTTCGCTGTCGGAGCTGCTGCTCCTGGAGATTCCGCAGATGGTGGATTCGATCTTCCCTCTTTTGTCGTGCCGCCCGCCGGCTCCTTCACCGGCTCCGGAGCGTCAGTGCGGCGGTATCCCAAAGACGCAAGCTTATCGATCAGCAATTTTTCTTCCTCTTCTGACAAATTGCTCTGCGCCTTCTTGTTTTCGATGCCCTGCTCCAGCAGCAGCTCTAATACCTTGCTGTTTTCCAGTCCGATATACTCCTTTGAAAAAATACTGATTCTTTTTGCCATATAACCTGCTATCTCCTTTCAGCTGCGAAAGATCTTTTATCTTCCACATTCCCTCCCGTTATTTTCAGAAGCATCCATCTGCTTCATGATCTCCCCGGCCAGTCCATGGTCGGTCACTGCAATAGATACGCGCATTTCTTTGCCGATCGCGTGTCCCAGTTCTTCCCCCGTACCGTAAAGCATAATCGGTATCTGTCGGTATGCGCACATATCGCTGAATTTTTTTCTTGTATTCTCCGATGCATCCGACGCAATGATGACAAGACACGCTTTCCCTGACTTAATGCTGTTTTCCACCATGAAGCCGCCGCTGTCCGCATGACCGCCCCGCTGCGCAAGACCCAGCAGTGAATATATCTTATTTCTTATCACTTAAAGCAAACTCCTTCTCCAATGCTTCATATACGGAAGCCGGTATTGCCATTTGAAATGACCGTTCCAGACCTTTTCCTTTGATCGCTTTTTTCAGGCATTCTCCATTCTTACAAAGATATGCGCCCCTGCCGTTTTTCTTTCCTGTAAGATCAATGGATATCTCACCCGACGTCTCCCTGATCACACGCATCAGTTCTTTTTTTTCTTTCATTTCTCCGCAGCCGATACATTTACGCTGCGGCGTCTTTCTGACCTTCATATTGATAACCATACCCCTATGATGTATTGATCCATGCCCTTACTTATTCTTCTTCCTCTGAATCCCCAGCCCCTTCGGACTCCATATACTCAGCATATTCTTCGCTTTCGGCATCCATATAAGAATCATCATATTCCCCATCTTCGTCATAGGAATCATATTCCTCATCATACTCTTCCATATCATCACCCATATAATCCTCGATACGGAATCCGTAAGCATCCTTTGCCTGCGTTTCTGACTTGATATCAATCTTATAATTGGTCAGCTTAGCAGCAAGCCTTGCGTTCTGTCCGGCTTTGCCGATTGCTAATGAGAGCTGCGCATCCGGCACTACGACATTGGCTGTTCTCTCCTCCGGGTCTGCAAAAACATTGACGATCTCCGCCGGTGAAAGCGCATTGCGGATCAGATTGCCCGGATTCTCATCCCAGCTGATGATATCGATCTTTTCTCCATTCAACTCACTGACGATCGCCTTAGCACGGTCTCCTTTGACACCTACGCATGCGCCTACCGGGTCCACATTCGGGTCTCTGGAATATACAGCCATCTTGGTACGGCTGCCCGGTTCTCTGGCAATACTCATGATCTCAAC
The DNA here is from genome assembly GCA_002478505.1 of Lachnospiraceae bacterium UBA7481. GTDB lineage: Bacteria > Bacillota > Clostridia > Lachnospirales > Lachnospiraceae > NK4A136. Next base: position 4,063 of record DLOP01000054.1, on the reverse strand, counting down.
CGTTCCGTCCTGGATTTCCGTAACCTCCGCCTCAAACAGCCGCTTTACAAGATCAGGATGTGTACGGCTCACGGTGATTTTGGAACCCTTGGACACATTACGAACTTCCAGCACAAAAACCTTGATCCTGTCGTTCGGTCTTAAGATCTCGCCGGGAACCATCTCTGACTCCATCAAAAGAGCGTCCGCTTTTCCCAGATTGATACTCCAGTTCCTTCCGATACGGCGCTGTACCACGCCAGTCATGATTTCCTTCTCCTTGGCATGGAACTGGTTGTAGATAACATTTCTTTCTTCTTCCCTGATCTTCTGCGTGATCACATTCTTGGCATTCTGCGTGGCAATACGCCCAAACTCCTTAGAATTGATCTCGACATCCACCATATCGCCCGCCTTGGCATCCGGATCAATCTTCTTCGCTTCCTCCAGAGATATCTCTATCGCCGGATCCATAACGTCTTCTTCCAGCTCGATAACTTCCTTAGTCGCAATCACATGATAATCACAGGTATCATAATCAATATCGACACGGATATTGTCAGCGCTTTTAAAATGATTCTTACATGCTGTAACCAACGAATTACTGATCGCCTCAAACAGGGCCTCCTTACTGATCTCCCTCTCCCGCTCCAGTATTTCCAGCGCCTCCCTCAATTCTCTTGTCGCTTTCTCCCGCTCCTGTGCTTCCACTGCCGCTTTCTGCTCTCTTGCCATTTTTCTTTCCTCCTGATTAAAAGTCTATCTTTAACCGCACCTGCGCAATCTTGTTACGTTCCAGTTCTATCTTTCTGCCATCCTCAGCCATGATCGTGATTTTCCGCTGATCATAGGCATGCAGCACACCCTCCAGCTCCTTAACGCCATCTATGGGTTCAAACAGCTTTACCTCCACCATTTCCTGAAGGCTCTTTTCAAAATGTCTGTCTTTCTTTAACTGCCTTCCCAGACCGGGACTGCTTACTTCAAGGATATAAGCGTCCGGGATAAAATCTTCCCGGTCAAGTGCATCCGACAACGCCCGGCTGACCTTTTCACAATCTTCGATCGTAACGCCACCCGCCTTATCAATATATGCCCTGAGATACCATTCCCTGCCTTCCTTGACGTATTCCACATCATAGATCTCCACCTGATACTCAGTGGCAACCGGCTCCAAAAGCGCCTCCGTCCTTGCCTCATATTCACGTTTTCCGGCCATGCCAATAACCATGCCTTTCTGATAACCTGCAAACTTTAATGCACTTTAATGCTATGCCGCAGGCACAAGTTTGCCATAAATAAGAGTAGGCTTTCGCCTACTCTTGTCAACCACCTGCAATTACTTTATAAAGCATAACACTAAACTCCGCTAATTGCAAGCACTTTTTCCATTTTATTACAGCTTTTTACGTCAAAGTTATTGTAACCCCAGAAACGGTGACCGGTAAAGCGCCATTCCCGCAAGATCCTCCTCTATACGAAGAAGCTTGTTGTATTTTACCACACGGTCGCTTCTACAGGGCGCGCCGGTCTTGATCTGTCCGGCATTTAACGCTACCGCAATATCCGCAATCGTCGCGTCTTCGGATTCACCGGAACGGTGGGAGATCACTGCCCGATATCCCGCACGGTGGGCGCACTCCACGGCATTAAACGCCTCCGTCATCGTACCGATCTGGTTGACCTTTACCAAGATCGCATTAGCAGCGGCAAGTTCAATTCCCTGCTTTAACCTTTTTTCATTTGTAACAAACAGATCGTCGCCAACAAGCTGCACTCTGTTTCCTAACCGTCTGGTCAGCTCCACCCATCCATTCCAGTCTTCTTCATCCAGACCGTCTTCAATAGATCGGATCGGATATCTGTCACAAAGCTTCACGTACATATCGATCATTTCCTCCGTGGTACGTATCACTCCGGTCTCCTTGGTATCCGATACACCGGCGTAAACACCTTCCTTCTCATTGTCAGGATCGATACCCCGTTCTTTTTTCAGGATCTCTGATTCTCCGGGAAAATAATACATACCGGAATTTTCCTCATGAAGCTCTGACGCTGCAGCATCCATCGCAAAAACCACATCGCTGCCACAGGCATAACCTGCGTCCGTTACGGCGCGCGTCAAATAATCAAATACCTCAAAGGCGTCCCGAAGATCCGGGGCAAAACCGCCCTCATCACCGACGGCTGTCGCTTTTCCGTCCTTAGCCAGTATCTTCTTTAAACTGTGATAGATCTCGGTGCCCATACGGAGCGCGTCAGAAAAAGAATCCGCCCCTACAGGCATGATCATAAACTCCTGAAAATCAATGGTATTCTTCGCATGGACGCCGCCATTTAAAATATTCATCATCGGCGCCGGCAGAATCTTTGCATTGGTTCCGCCAAGATATCTGTATAAAGGAAGACCAAGCGCCTTAGCGCAGGCTTTGGCGTTTGCCATCGATACCGCAAGGATTGCATTAGCGCCCAGTCTTTTCTTATTCTCCGTTCCATCCAGCTTGATCATCATCTCATCGATCAGCGGCTGGTTCAATCCATTTTTCCCGATCAGGCATTCCCTGATCTCCGTATTTACATTCTTGACTGCATGGAGGACGCCTTTCCCGCCATAGCGTTTCCCCCATGTCACTCTGGTATCTCCGGTGACTGAATCCTCCTGTTCCAGCATGGAATCCCTAAGTTCCACCGCTTCAAACTTACCCGTCGATGCACCGGACGGCACGATTGCCGAGCCCGTATAACGGTTGCATACCGTCACCGCAGCCTCTACCGTCGGATTACCTCTGGAATCCAGAACTTCTCTGGCATGCACATCCGTAATTTCCAATTCATGCATAAAATAAAACCCTCCGAATCGTTTTTAATTATTGTTTACGATTTGGAGGGTTATATACACTTATTTTAAATCTTATGATTTCTTTACAAGCAACGACTTTCCGGTCATTTCCGCCGGCTGTTCCTTACCCATGATCCGGATCAGCGTCGGAATGATATCCGCCAAACATCCGCCTTCGCGGAGCGTATAAGCGGGATCATAATTCACAAGGATAAACGGCACCTGATTGGTGGTATGCGCTGTAAACGGCGCTCCCGTCTCATAATCAACCAGCTGCTCCGCATTGCCATGATCCGCACAGATAAACATTGCGCCGCCGTTTCTCTTGATTGCTTCCACTGCACGGCCCACACATTCATCTACCGCTTCTACCGCTTTAACCGCCGCGGCTTCCACGCCGGTATGTCCTACCATGTCCGGATTCGCAAAGTTAATAATGATAACATCATAGTTGCCGCTGTCAATGGCTTCTACCAGTTTATCACAGACACCGTAAGCGCTCATTTCCGGTTTCTGATCATAGGTTGCCACTTCCTTCGGGGAAGGGACAAGCACCCTGTCTTCGCCGGAATTGGGTTCTTCCACGCCGCCATTAAAGAAAAAGGTAACATGGGCATATTTTTCCGTCTCAGCAATACGCGCCTGTGTCATATGATTAGCCGCAAGCCACTCTCCAAAAGTATTGGTCACTGCAATCTTATGGAATGCGATCTCCTTATTCGGAATCGTCGGATCATACTCAGAAAAGCACACATACTTGATGTCCAATTTTTTCTCTCTTGCAAATCCCTTGAAATCATCATCGCAGAATGCCCTTGTGATCTCCCTTGCACGGTCAGGTCTGAAGTTAAAGAATACCACGGAATCTCCATCCCCGATCACCGCTGTCGGCTTACCGCCTTCCAGCACCACCGTCGGCTTTACAAATTCATCTGTCTCATCCCTGTCATAGGACGCCTGA
>DLOP01000054.1:0-188 GCA_002478505.1 Lachnospiraceae bacterium UBA7481 | reverse complement strand
TGGTAGCCACTTTACCAACACCGATCTTCTTCATCTCCTCTTCCAGCGCGATCACAAAATCCTTGCCGCTTGCAGGCGGTGTGTCTCGTCCGTCCAGAAACGCATGCACATACACCTTGGAAAGGTTATTCCTCTTTGCCAGCTCCAGCAGTCCGTATAAATGTGTATTGTGACTGTGCACGCCGCCG
>DLOP01000081.1:29153-29389 GCA_002478505.1 Lachnospiraceae bacterium UBA7481 | reverse complement strand
TCAACAGCGATAAACTCATGGTGATTACTGATGCGAAGGATGCAGAGCGGATCGTTACGCAGATCCTTGAAAAACCGCACTGGAATTATGAGCTGACCTCGATAGCGATCATGGACAAGGATATGGTGGGGGAGGAAATTTGCGGCATACCAGTCATTGCAAATCGGGAGAGCCTGATTGAGACTGCCACCCAAAATATTCTTGACAGGGTATTTATCTCCCTGCCAAGGACAGAG
>DLOP01000081.1:14404-29074 GCA_002478505.1 Lachnospiraceae bacterium UBA7481 | reverse complement strand
AATCCCTGTACTTCGTTCTGTTTTCCGTTATTTCATTCTCTTTGCAGAATATGGATTACCGCCGCCTGATGATCAAGCGGTTTATGGATATTGTGGGAAGTATCATTGGACTGCTGTTTACAGCGGTCATCTTTCCCGTTGTGGCTTTTGCCATTAAGATCGAATCCAGAGGACCTGTGATCTTCAGTCAGGAACGCATTGGAAAGAATGGACGAAGATTTAAGATGTACAAGTTCCGCTCCATGTATCAGGATGCGGAGAAACGTTTTGCGGAACTTCAGGAACAGAACGAAGTACAGGGATTGATGTTTAAGTTGGAAAATGATCCCAGAATCACGAAGGTAGGAAAATTTATTAGAAAAGCCAGCATTGACGAGCTGCCGCAGTTCTGGAATGTATTAAAGGGCGATATGAGTCTGGTGGGGACGAGACCACCTACAAACAATGAATTTGAACGTTATAATTCTTATTACCGCAGACGTTTGAGCATCACCCCGGGACTGACAGGTATGTGGCAGGTAAACGGCCGCAGCGACATTAAGAATTTTGATGAAGTGGTAAAACTTGACCTGCAGTACATTGACCAGTGGTCGCTATGGCTGGACTGTAAGCTTCTTCTGCAGACCTTCGGAGTGGTGTTGTTTGGCCGGGGATCGAGATGATCGGTTGGAAACAGACTAAGTCATATAGGAGAATTGAAAGAGATGGAAGATTTTAAACTGACAACGCCGGTGGCATTTTTGATCTTTAACCGGCCGGATACAACAAAAGAGGTATTTGAGAAGATACGGGAGGCTAGGCCGGAAAAATTGTATCTGATCAGTGATGCTCCGCGGGAGGGCAGAGAAGATGATACCAGGAAGGTGGCGGAGACAAGGCGGTATGTGGAGACGCATATCGATTGGGACTGTGAGGTTCATAAAAATTATGCGGAGACGAACATGGGGTGTCGGGACAGGGTATCCTCCGGTATTACATGGGTATTATCTCATGAAACGAGGACGATCATTTTAGAGGATGATATTGTCCCGCTTCCGGAATTTTTTCGGTTTTGCCAAGAGATGCTGGACGCATATGAAGATCATCCTCGGGTTATGATGGTGTCAGGACTGAATCTTGTCAGGAAGCATAAGATGGATACGCCCTATACCTTTTCCTGCTTTTCCAGTATCTGGGGCTGGGCGACCTGGCGGCGCGCCTGGGAAAAATATGATGTGAATGTGTCGGATTGGCCGGAATTGAAAAAAGAGGGAACCCTGAAAAAAGTGCAGAGCGGATTTGCTTATCTGTTTATGAAACGGAATGTTGACAGGGTTTACAAAAAAAAGCTGGATACCTGGGATATTCAGTGGGATTATTGCCGGCATAAGCATAAGGGATTAGGGATCGTACCCCGTGAGAATCTGATTTGTAATATCGGGTTTAACAGGGAGGATGCGACCCATACCAAGGAAGGCTCAGAGGAGGATTTTTCCTATGGCGAGATGCATTTCCCCATCAAGAAGGATGTGCCGGTGCATCGGGATGTGGAATATGATAAGGCATATATCCGCAAATATTTTGGAATCAAAAAAGTGGTTAATATTATAAAGAAAGCTGCGAAGCGGTGATAACGAAGGAAGCGTGGATTAAATCTGCGTATTCCTAAAATTGCGGCTGTTAGAGATTGCAGGTATTGTGTGTGAAATGATTGAAAAACTTTCTATGTTAAAAAGAAAAAAGCTGTTTGGCATTAAAATCGTAGTTTCTGATCCGGAAGAAGCAGTCAGCCATGTTGTGGAGGCAGTGGAGGAACTCAGAGGCAGTTATATCAGTTTTGCCAATGCGCATACTACGGTTCTGGCACATGAGGACAGGGGATTTCATCAAGTGCAGATGGAAGCGGTCTATGTCATGCCGGATGGGAGACCCTTATCAAAACTATTAAGACTCAGGGGATTCTCTCAGGCGAAACAGATTGCGGGACCGGATTTTATGGGCAGGATCTGGGAGGCGACAAAAGACGGGACATTATCGCATTATTTTTATGGCGGCAGTGAAAAGACGATCGAAGCGCTGAGAAAGAGGCTTGCGAAGGATTATCCGGAATTAAAGATCGTGGGGATGGAATCGCCGCCATACCGTCCGCTGACAGACGAGGAGGATCGGAAGATGATAGAGCGAATCAATGCTTCCGGCGCTGATTTTATCTGGATCGGACTGGGTGCGCCGAAGCAGGAGTATTTTATGAGGGCGCATAAGGATATATTGCGTGGTGTCATGCTCGGCGTCGGAGCCGGATTTGATTTTCAGGCGGGAACGGTGAAGCGTGCCCCGGAGTGGATGCAGAAGCATTATTTGGAATGGTTGTATCGTTTCTGTCAGGAACCGGGAAGGTTATGGAAACGGTACGTGGTAACGAATCTTAAGTTTATCGGTATGGTGATGCAGTATCATATGCGCAGAAGAAAAGCAGGCATGTGATCTGACGAGGAAGAATGGTTATTAGTATGATAGAGATCAGAGAGCGGATGAAGAAGCTCAAACTTATTGTTTATGATTTTGACGGAGTAATGACGGATAACCGTGTGATCGTGGGACAGGACGGAACGGAAAGCGTTGTTGTACACCGGGGGGATGGTTATGGGGTTTCCCAGATCAAACGGCTTCCGCTGGAACAGGTGATCATTTCTACAGAGACCAATCCTGTGGTTGAACGGCGCGCTGAAAAGCTGAAGATAGATATTATCCATGGTGTTTCAGATAAAAGGAGCACGTTGATGCGGTATTGTCAGGATAAGGGATATGCCATGGAAGAAGTGATGTTCATCGGCAATGATCTGAATGACTACGATGCCATGATGGCGGTAGGGATCAAGGGCGCACCTGCAGATGCGGAGGAAGAGATCCTTGCCATCGCCGACTGGGTTTCCCAGGCAAAGGGCGGTCATGGTGTCATCCGTGAGTTGTACAGAGTATTACAGACGAATATGGAGCAGTCAGGTGAATAAGATAACAGTGATTACGCCTACTTGGAATCAGGCGGAATTTATCAGGGATACAATTGAATCTGTCATCCATCAGACCTATCGGGAGATAGAATATTTTATTATCGACAACTGCTCTGACGATGGGACACAGGAGATCGTAGAAGAGTATTGTGTCAGGGATCCCAGGATCACCTATATCAGGGAGCGTGACCATGGACAGGCGCAGGCGATCAATAAAGGATTGCAGCGCGCGTCGGGAGATATTGTATGCTGGTTAAATTCGGATGATTATTATTATGATACCCATGTTTTGGAACGGGTTGCGGATCAGTTTGCCAAGAATCCGGATGTGGGCGTACTGGTGGGGGACGGCTGGTACTGCAATAAGGAAAAGGAACTGACGGAGTACAATGCTTCCGACCGGCATGTCAGCCCATGGGTGATCCAAAGATGGTATTATATCATGCAGCCTTCCGTTTTTTGGCGCAATCATCATAAACTTCTGGATGAGAAGTATCAATATGTGTTTGACTGGAAATTCTTTATAGAAATGTATGCGGAGCAAGAAGTAAGCTATACCCATGAAGCATATGCTGTTTACCGGATGTATGGGGATAATAAGACGGGACAGGATAATGCCGGGAGAAAAAAAGAGATATATCTTCTGCAAAAGGAACTGGATGTAAGCAGATGCAATATCTTTTGGTGCAGGCATGTTTACAAAGTGTATCTGCGGGCGGAGAAGACAGGAAAGTTATCGGCAAAGAAGCGAGTGGATTTTGTCAGCCGGGTATTATTTCATTTGAGCGGCAGACGGATCTGCAGCTTTTAAAAGTTTACGATCAGGAGTTGGAAAGTGGAACAGCGTGTGCAGACCGGACAACAGAAGATTGCAGTTCTTTTGACCTGTTATAACAGGAAGGAAAAGACAAAGGCGTGTATCTCTTCTTTGGCGATTGCAAAAGAGCGGATGCAGCAGGAGACGCCGGACCAGAATTATGAGCTGGAATTTATCGTGACAGATGACCAGAGTACAGACGGGACGCCGGAAGCGCTGCAGCGCCTGCCATATCAGATCAGGCTTTTGCAGGGAACCGGGCAGTTGTTTTGGTGCGGCGGGATGAACCGTAGTATGGACTATGTGCTGTTGCAGCCAAAACCCTATCAGTATGTAATGCTGGTCAATGATGACGTCCGCTTTTATCCGGAAGCACTGCATCTGCTGATGAGACGGTTGGAATGTTCCGGTGCAGATATTGTGGTGGGGTCCACGGTGGATGGCGATGGAAAGATGAGCTATGGCGGTATCAAGATGACGTCAAGACATTTTGCCAGATATCAGATGATCGAGCCTTCAGAGGAACCGATAGCCTGCGATACTTTTAACTGTAACTGTATCATCATGGCAACAGATATTTTTTGTGCGTTAGGCAGGCTGGATCCGGCTTATATCCATAGTATGGGTGATTTTGATTATGGGATGAGGGCGGCAAAGAAGGGATTTAAGATCGTTAACTGTGATGCGCATATTGGAGAGTGTGATGACAATATGATAGAAGGGACCTGGAAGGATGCTTCCCTGTCGCGAAGGAAGCGTCTTGCGCTGAAGGAGGGACCGAAAGGACTGCCGAAACATGACTGGTATCACTTTATCAGAAAGAACTATGGCTTGCTGCCGGCATGGTATCATAGCGTCACGCCGTATATCCGCATTCTGTTGTCTAAATGAGTGCTGGAAAATAGTTGTTCTGACATCATAAAAGAAATCATTTTTGGAACAACTACTTTCAAATCTTGAGTTATGTAAACTGAGAATGGATTTTATGTAAACCAAAAAGCCGATTTAAATCCAAATTAATGCCGAAAATATATGCTAAATAATCTAATTATTTGTGTGAGAGGAGAATGACAGAATGGGAAAGAGAATTTTGGTAACCGGAGGAGCGGGATTTTTAGGAGCCCATCTTTGTGAACGGTTGATTAGAGAGGGGAATGACGTGATCTGTCTGGACAATCTGTTTACCGGAAATAAAGACAATATCCGTCATCTGCTGGGAAATCAGTATTTTGAATTTATCCGCCACGATATTGTCCAACCGATTGTTTTGGAGGTGGATCAGATTTATAATCTTGCGTGTCCCGCCAGCCCGATCCATTATCAGTATAATCCGATCAAGACGACAAAGACCAGCGTTCTGGGAGCCATGAATATGCTTGGACTTGCGAAAAGAGTACATGCAAGGATCCTGCAGGCGTCTACTTCGGAGGTATATGGAGATCCGGAAATACATCCTCAGCCGGAGAGTTACAGGGGATGTGTTAATCCTATTGGGATCCGTTCCTGCTATGATGAAGGAAAGCGTGTGGCGGAAACTTTGTTTTTTGATTATCACCGTATGCATGGGGTGGAGATCAAGGTGATGCGTATTTTTAATACCTACGGACCGAAGATGCATCCTTCAGATGGTCGTGTGGTATCTAATTTTATTGTACAGGCGCTTAATGGGGACGATATTACGATCTATGGCGATGGAAGCCAGACAAGGAGCTTCTGCTATGTGGACGACCTGATCGAAGGAATGATCCGGCTGATGAATTCCCGAGCGGAGTTTACCGGCCCGGTCAATATCGGGAATCCCGGAGAATTTACCATTAAACAGTTGGCAGAGCTTGTCATAAAGCTTACCGGCAGTAGTTCAAAGCTGGTATTTCAGCCGCTTCCTTCGGACGATCCGCTGCAGCGAAAACCTGTTATTGATCTTGCCATGAAAGAACTGGATTGGAAGCCGACCGTGCCTTTGGAGGAAGGTCTGCTGAAAACAATAGAATACTTTAAGACGGTACAATGAATAAAAGAGAATAATGAGCCATGTCAAATGATCTGAGATGCCAAATCCTGAATACGGAGATCTCCGTGGCCACTGTGGAGGACGCAGTGGCTTTTTTGGCTGGAGATAATCCGGCAAAAAAGGGAGGGTATATATGTAATGTCAGTGTGGACGATGTGATGTATGCAGAAAAAAATGTGGATTATCAGTTGCTGATCAATCAGGCAGTTCTTACGCTACCCAACAGCCTTCAGATCTCCTCGGAAATGCATCTTCAGGGATATCCAAGGGCGGAGAGGATCGATGTGGTGGATCTGATGGAGCGCGTGCTGGCTGTAGGTGAAAGCAAGTCGGGACGCAGACATTATTTTGTATGGTATTCCGGTTATGGAAGTACGGAGGATAGAAACATTATGCCGGAATGTCTTTTTGATAAATTAAAGATAGAATATCCTCATGCCGTCATAGCCGGAGGATGGGAATATTCCGAGGGCGAAACGCCGGTTGATGGTAAAGATATATTATCTGAAGATATTATAGCTTCCGGGGCGGATTTCATATGGGTGGCAATGCCGTCGCCAATGCAGGAAGAGTGGATGGCGGCGCACCAGGGGATGTTTGACGGTATTATGGTGGGCGTGGATTATGGTCTGAATGTATATTGTGGCACCAGAAATAAACCGCGGAAAGAAAGAAAAAAAGGTTTTTTGTATTGGCCTCGTTATGTCATCAGCCGATGCAGACAGCTTCCCAAAGGGTATATCGGGATGAATCTGCGCTACATATGGCTGACCGGGAAAAAATTTATTTTTAGGACATTAAGCTGGACTCCCGCGCTTGCGGCGATACTTGTTATCTTTATTCTGTCGTCGCAGAATGGCGTGGCATCGGGGGATACCAGCTGGAAATTGACGGTGGGACTGTTTCATTTGGTAACAGAGGAAAACCAAGTTATTACTGCAGCAGAGCAGGATGCCATAGAAGCGTTGGATGCGCTGATCCGGATGGCGGCGCATATGGGGGAATATGCTTTCCTGTCGCTTATGATTGGTTTTGCCGTAACAGTAAATGGTTTTGGCGGTAAAATACGTATGTTTTATATGTGCTTTCTGAGCGCACTTGTTGCTGTTGCAGATGAATTTTTCCAGGTTTTTATTCCGGGAAGATATGGCGACTTGAAGGATGTCGTGTTTGATTTGGTTGGTGTCATTGCGGTGGCGGTGCTGTTGTACATCTGGAGCAGACATTTTGAAAAGCAGAAAACAGACCGCCGGGCGGAAGAAAAGGTTCCGGCTGTCACGCGCCGTAAGTTTATGAATCTCTGTCTGGATGATATTACATTTGAGGAGGCGGTCCGCCAGGTCGGCGTTCTGGCATGTTCGGAGGGGAAACATTATGTGGTAACGCCTAATGTGGATCATGTGGTAAAGATCGAGAAGGATCTGGAATTTAGAAAAATCTATGAGGAAGCGGATCTGATTTTAACAGATGGGACGCCTCTTATGTGGATCGCGGAATCTTTGGGATGTCCGATCAAGGAAAAGATTCCGGGAGCGGATATGCTTCCGAAGGTTTGTGAGATGGCGGCTAAGGAAGGGCAAACTATATTTTTGTTTGGTGCAGCGGAAGGCGTGGCGGAGACGGCAAAGCGTAAGCTTACAAAAAAATATCCGGGACTTAAGGTCGTGGGTGTTTATTCCCCGCCGATGGGATTTGAGCGGGATGAAAAGGAAGTGGAAAAAGCAATCCGGATCATTAATCAGAAGAAACCTCAGATCCTTGTAATCGGGCTCGGCGCTCCGAAGCAGGAGAAATTTATCTACCGGTATCGGGAGAAGATAGACTTTCATGTGGCGCTTCCTTTTGGTGCGGCGATTGATTTTGAGGCTGGAATGGTAAAGCGCGCTCCTTCCTGGATGCGCAGGCTTGGATTGGAGTGGCTTTTCCGTTTCTTTCAGGAACCGGGAAGGCTGTTTAAAAGATATTTTATAGACGACATGAGGATATTCTGGCTGGCATGGAAATACCGGTATGAGATCATCCGTCTTAGGGATGAGCCGGATGAAAAAAAAGGGGAAGCATATCAGAAATAGTCAGATTTTGTCAAAGGATATCATTTTCTGTAGATAAAAGAAAGAAGGATTTTTGCAGATTTGATTGCAAAATGTAGTCGTTTTTTGTAATCTATATTGTGAGCCGCAAAAACAGACAAAACGCGGCGGCGTGGGTTTGGAATTGAAGCGGATAAGATACGTGCTGAGAAAGGAGTAAGACTGAAAATGATATACATGCATTATTGTAAAAACTGCAATTTCTTACATATGTTGAGCGGACACCGGACAACCTGCCCGGGCTGCGGAAATTCCCTGACGGAATTAAAACTTGATTACCTGGATTATTATCAGATGAATCAGGCGGACAGGCATATGTTGTTAAAACGATGCAATGATCCGACGGAACTGAAGGAGCTGACTTTTGTGTATAAAAAGCATAAATTCAGTAAATGGTATAAAGAAGGAAGAAGCCAGAGGTAGTTTGGGTGTTTACATTATGGTAGTTTATGGATATAATGAATGAAGGTCATAAGTTTAGGGAAGTGCTGATTTAATTTAGTACATTCTTAAAAGAATATTCGGGAATAAGGTCATTTCAGCAGAATTGCGGATGATCAATTTTAGATGAGAAAGGAATTAAATTAGAATGAAAAATGCATTGATTACAGGAATTAATGGACAGGATGGTTCTTATCTGGCAGAATTGCTTTTGGAAAAGGGGTATAATGTTTACGGCATTCTGCGTAGAAAGTCAGTTGTAGATTATGGTAATGTATCACATCTGATCGATAAGATCCATTTTATCTATGCAGATATGACGGATGTAATATCCCTGATCAGCGCTATGAGGATTTCTCAGGCGGATGAGGTTTATAATTTGGCGGCACAGTCTTTTGTCGCAACCAGTTGGGATCAGCCGATCGTGACAGCGAATATTGATGCGGTGGGTGTGACCAATCTGTTGGAAGCGATCCGTGTGGTTAATCCGAAAGCGAGATTTTATCAGGCGTCTACGTCAGAAATGTTTGGTATGGTGCAGGCGATCCCGCAGGATGAGACAACACCATTTTATCCGAGAAGTCCTTATGGAGTGGCAAAACTTTACGGACACTGGATCACCAAAAATTATCGGGAAAGTTTCGGTATGTTTGCGTGCAGCGGTATTTTATTTAACCATGAAGGGGAACGGCGCGGTAAGGAATTTGTTACAAGAAAGATTACGGATACCGTTGCAAGGATCAAGCTAGGCGTTGCGGATCATCTGGAACTTGGCAATATGGATGCAAAACGTGACTGGGGACATTCCAAGGACTATGTCCGCGCAATGTGGCTGATGCTTCAGCAGGACGAGCCGGACGATTATGTTGTTGCAACCGGCGAGACCAGAACCGTGCGAGATTTTGTAATTGCTGCTTTCCGGAAGGTGGGAATTGAAATCGAGTTTTCCGGAACAGGGGTAGATGAGGTAGGCAAGGATAAGGCGACCGGTAAGGTGCTTGTGAAAGTAAATCCGAAGTTTTTCCGCCCTGCAGAGGTAGAACTGTTGATTGGAAATCCGAAAAAGGCGGAGGAAAAGCTGGGCTGGAAGCGGGAAATTTCTTTTGATGAGATTGTGGAAAGAATGGTAAAGACGGATCTGGAACTTGTTCAGAAAGAAATTGATTACGCTAAGTTGTAATTTAGGTAAATTATTAGGGTTTGAATTGCGGCAGAGCTGCGACATGGAGGATAAGGCATGATGTGGCAATGCCGCTTTTTCATGGGCATTGAAGGATTGCTTAGAAAGGAAACGATTGATGAAGAAAGCATTGATCATAGGCGCTGCAGGATTTGCGGGACGGTATTTGATACGCCATCTGCATAAAGACTGCCATATGGAAGTTGTAGCGACAAAGCTTGCAAATGAGCAGTTGGACGAGCTGCCTGCAGAAGTACACAATCTTGATATTTTAAATAAAGATGATATCATAGAGCTTTTGTTTGCGGTCAGACCGGATTATATCTTTCATTTGGCAGCGCAGAGCTCTGTCAGTGTTGCATGGAACAATCCCCAGCTGACCATCGACATCAATATCAAGGGCGGTGTCAATGTTTTGGATGCCGTCAGGGAGTTGTATTATAAACCGCGGATCCTAATGATTGGTTCCGGAGAGGAGTATGGTCATATCCTTCCCGGAGAAACGCCGATTCTGGAGAATAACCGTTTGAATCCCGGTAATATCTATGCGGCAACAAAGGCATGCCAAAATATGATTGGCAGCATTTACTCCAAAGCATATGATATGGAAGTCGTATTGGTCAGGGCATTTAATCATATCGGACCGGGACAGTCTTCCATCTTTGTGGTATCGGATTTCTGCAGGCAGGTGGCGGAGATTGAGAAAGGATTGCGGGAGCCGGTGATGTATGTGGGTAATCTTTCCGCGAAGCGGGATTTTACGGATGTGCGCGACGTGGTAAGAGCTTATGCGCTGCTTGTGCAGTATGGAGAAAAAGGAGAAACCTATAATGTCGGACGTGGCAAGGCCGTGGAAATCAGGGAGATCCTGGATAAGATCATTGCGCTTTCAGATTGTGAGATCAAAGTGGAGATCGATCCGGCTAAGATACGACCCGTGGATGTTCCCATTATTGAAGCGGATATTACGAAGCTACGGCAGGCCACAGGATGGCAGGCGGAGATATCAATGGAAAAGACGATTGAAGAAGTATTGAATTATTGGAGAGAAAGGACGGACAAAGGATGAGTACAAGTCTTTTTGATACAGAGGGTATTACAAAATCGGAGCGTATGCTGCATACGCCGTCAGGATTTGCCAAAAAGAATCTTTCCTATATACAGGAGGTCGGAAGGCTTAAAAGCTTAAAGGCGCACAGCTCGATCCGGGAAAATCTGGAGTCTTATCTTTTATTTTTAATCTTAGATGGAGAGGGCAGTGTTGTATATCAGGATAACACATATCCGGTCAAAAAGGGGGAGCTGGTCTTTTTAGACTGCAGGATGCATTATGAACATAAGAGCAGCGAAGACCATCCTTGGGAATTGCTGTGGGTTCACTTTAACGGCAGTCTGCCCCAGGCATGTTATCCAGTGTTTTATGAAAAAAACGGCAAATCTCCTGTGTTGTGTCCCCAGACGGGATTGGCGCCATATCAGGAGATTATGGAGCGCTTGATGGAACAGCAGAAGGAACGGGAACTTCTTGCCGAGATGAAATCTTCGCATGAATTATCAGCGCTGATGGTTGCATGTATCGGCGAGGTGATCCACAACGCTGCGGCAAATGCACCTGCAGGGGAAGCCGATATGGGAACTGATGGTGATATTCTTAGAAAGGAAGATTATGAGGGAATCAGAGAATATATCAATGAACATTTCGGTGATGCGGGATTGGAATCAGCGCTGGCGATCCAATTTGGGATCGGACAGCAGGAATTAAGCCGGGCATTTGAGAAGAAATACGGAATCACATTGGATGCTTATATTGATAACCGTAAATTTAACAAAGCAAAAGAACTTCTCCGCTTTACGATCAAGCCGGTGGAGGAGATTGTGGTAGAATCGGGAATCGGCAATGAGGATACTTTCCGGCGTCTGTTTCTGGACAATGAGGAGATGACGCCGGAAGAGTATCGAAGAAAATGGGCTCAATGGATCAAATGTGAGTAAATTTGGACGTTTCTTTCGCAAGTCTTTCCGGACTCCAGCGGACGAGCTGCATATTGCCACCGCGATTGGCGGCATGAGTTGTCAAATGGAAAACCTGTTTCAAATATTGCAGGGTAACCTTTGAGGATAGCTTGGATTCGCCTGCTTCTCTGGCCTGAAAAACATAAGGTGTCTCTAAAATCTTTTTCACCGGACACATGGCGATGACTTCGATCATGATCTTCCATCCGATGGGATTTAAATCTGCCCCTTCTAACAGTTCACGACGTACCATAAACAAACCGCTGGTGGGATCGCTGACTTTCCGGAGGCAGCGCAGCAGGACTTTGCCAATATATCTTGCTGTCCAGGATACAAATTTTCTCCAGGGATTAAGCCCGCCGTCGCTTCCGCCGGGAATAAAACGGCTTGGGATCGCCATGTCTGCGTGGGCAAGCATAGCGGCATACATATCCACAAGGACTTCGGGGGGATGCTGAAGATCCGCGTCCATGACGGCGACATAATCACCTTGGGCAAGGGAAAAGCCTTTTACAACAGCGGTTGCAAGTCCTTTTTCGTCGGTTCGGTGGTGAAACCGCACATGCGGATCCTCTTTGGCAGCTTTTTCCAGAACATCCGGAGTCTCATCTACGCTGTCATCCACAAAGATTACTTCATAATCAATGCCGGAAAGTGCGGCGTTGATCCTGGTAAGTAATGGAAAGATATTGTCTTTTTCGTTATATGTGGGAATTATAATTGAAATCATGGAGTCTCCTCTTTTCTGCATGTAGTATATAGTCAATCGTGAAGCGCATTATCAGGATATAAGGATGACGGATGTGATTCATGATTGGACATATTGTATTGGCAGAATTCATAATCACATATAGTATTGTTCATATTTTTACGGATAGTATACCATAAGATCTATAATAAATAAAGTGGTTTTAGGAAATACAGACAGGCAGGATGCAGAGAAACTTTACAGAAATACAAATTATTGGTACAATAAAAACTGATCCAATTGTCAGGATCAGGAATAACTATTGTTTTAAGGAATTTTATGGAAGCGAAAAAAACAAAAAATAAAATGAATGTATCCCATTCCCGCTATCAAAAACTGTGCCTTCTGGCATACATCAGAACCATGATGGCTTGTTTTGCGTGCTATTGTATTTTTTTTATGGTCTTTCCAAGATATGAAGTTCAGGGAAACAATCGTTTTATCATTTATCTGAATGGAACACAAGTGGGTACGACGGATGATCTTGCAAAGATTGATCTGCTTTATATGGAGGCAAGAAGGGAGATCGCTTCACAGGAATCGGAGCCGGTCTTTATTGAAGTTCCCAAACTGACCTATGTCGGAGAAGAGGTCATTATGGAGTCTGTGGATGCAGATGAGGCGATCATAGAACGTATGAAGGAGATTCTGTCAGGCAGCAGGGTAGAGACGATGGAGCACGCATATTCCGTAAAGGTGAACGGCACTGTCGTCAATCTGCACAGTGCGGAGGAAGTGAGGCGGATGCTTCAGGATGCGGTCAACGTATATGATACCGGCAATCATTTTACGGTGGAGCTGGTGAAGGATGACAGCAGGGAATTGGGGGTTTTGACGGCAAGGATCGTCAGCGCAGAGGAGGCGGAGGAAAGCACGGATGAGGTGTTTTTGACGGCGGGAGTTGCGGCAGCTTTAGGTGAGAATGAGACAGTCGATATCGTACAGGAGAAACAAGGCTTTGAGGCATATGATTATGGAATCAACAGTATGGAATTTTCTGAGCCGATCGAAGTGGTAGAAGCGTATCTTCCGGTGGGGGAGATCATGCCGGAAGAACAGGCGGGAAATCTGCTGACGCAGAAACAGGAGATGCAGCAGATCTATACGGTGCAGTCCGGCGATACGCTGTCTGAGATATCACTTACGGTTGGACTTCCGCTGGACGAGATCATAGCGCTTAATGACGAGCTGGAAAATGAAAATACAGTGATCCGTGTAAATCAGGAATTGATCATTACAGTGCCGGAGCCGGAGTTGTCTGTTGTGTGGACGGAGACGGCACGTTATGAGGAGGGTTATGATCTTCCGATAGAATACATATATAATGATTCGTGGTATACCAATCAGTCAGTGACAAGACAGCAGCCGTCAGCCGGCTATCATGAAGCGGCAGTCATGGTGACAAGGAGAAATGACTCGGAACTGCATAGGGAAACATTGTATGAGGAGATCCTGTTTGATCCGGTAGCCAAGGTGATAGAGATTGGCACGATCATTCCGCCAAGTTATATCAAGCCAATTTCCGGCGGAAGATTAACTTCCTCCTTTGGCAGAAGAAACGCGCCGACGGCGGGAGCTTCCACAAACCATAAGGGAGTAGACTGGGCGACACCGGTAGGTACGGCAGTTTGCGCTTCGTCGGCGGGAACGGTGGTAAGAGCGGGTTGGGGAAGCGGTTATGGATATGTGGTTTATATCAATCATCCGAATGGCACACAGACCAGATACGGCCATCTGAGTAAGATATATGTTTCAGTAGGACAGTATGTAAATCAGGGCGATCTCATTGCCGCCAGCGGCAATACGGGAAGAAGTACGGGACCGCATCTTCACTTTGAGATTCTTGTAAACGGGGTGCAGGTGAATCCCTTTAGTTATCTGTGATAAGGTTATCATAGATAACCGGCGGAATTAGTTTGTTTTGACTTTTGCAGATGATTGTTATATAATACGATGGAATTGACATATTATTGACAAGGATAAGAATACCTGTTTTAGCTGTTACATAAAATGACCTGTGGGCAGATTGAAAAATCAAAGAGTTTTTCAAAAACGAATAAATTTTTTTTGAAAAATTGAATTTTATGAGATAGATTATAGGAGCGCGTTATGGAAAAATACGCAATTATCGGTGGTCGTCCCCTGCATGGAGAGGTTGAAGTCGGCGGAGCGAAAAATGCCGCTCTGGCAATCCTTGCAGCCGCAGTTATGACGGATGAGACGGTAACGATAGAAAATGTTCCTGATGTTATGGACACGAACGTCCTTCTTCAGGCAATGGAGAGGATCGGCGTAAAAATTGACAGACCGGAACGCCATACTGTCAGGATGGACAGTTCGGATATCTACGACTGTATTATCAAGGATGAATATATGAAGA
>DLOP01000081.1:1802-14360 GCA_002478505.1 Lachnospiraceae bacterium UBA7481 | reverse complement strand
CCGCTTCCGGGAGGCTGTAATATCGGCATCCGGGCGATTGACCAGCATATTAAGGGGTTCAAGGCGCTTGGAGCAAAAGTCAGCGTATCCCATGGCAGTATAGTGGCGGAAGCAAAGGAGCTACGCGGTACGCATATCTTTATGGATAAGGTATCGGTGGGAGCGACCATCAATATCATGATGGCAGCGACCATGGCAACAGGGAAGACGATCATTGAGAATGTTGCCAAGGAACCGCATGTCGTTGATCTTGCCAACTTTTTAAACAGCATGGGAGCTAATATCAAAGGGGCAGGAACGGATGTGATCCGTATCAAAGGCGTAGATAGATTACATAGTACAGATTATGCCATTATTCCGGACCAGATAGAAGCGGGGACTTTTATGTTGGCTGCTGCAGCGACCAGAGGGGATATTACGGTTAAGAATGTCATCCCTAAGCATTTGGAATGTATCACTGCGAAGCTGCAGGAGATTGGCTGCCGGATCTATGAATATGATGATGCGGTAAGGATCGTTGCGAAGGATCCGCTTTCCAGCACACAGGTGAAGACCCTTCCATATCCTGGCTTCCCCACAGATATGCAGCCACAGATGACAGTGGTCTTGGGGCTTGCACAGGGAACGAGCATTGTGACGGAGAGTATCTTTGATAACCGTTTTAAATATGCGGATGAGCTGGTGCGTATGGGCGCCCAGGTGAAAGTAGAAAGCAATACGGCGATCATTACAGGTGTAGAACGGTATTCAGGAGCGACCATCAGCCTATCATCATGTATCTGTCAATNNGGCGCGGCGCTTGCGCTTGCGGCGATGGCGGCTGAGGGCGAGACGCTGATTGAGGATATCCATTATATTGAGCGGGGATATGAGGATTTTCATTTGAAACTTCAAGCTCTCGGAGCTCAGATTGAGATTGTGGAGACAGACCGGCAGGTTCAAAAGTTTAAATTAAAAACAGGTTAAAAATGTAGTTGACAAAAAGGGGCGACCATAGTAGAGTAAATGTAGGTACAATTTTATAACGCTTTCTCTTATTCAGAGTGGTGGAGGTAGAAGGGACCAAAGAAGCCACGGCAACCCCTCAAAATGAGGAAGGTGCCTCCCGGAGCAAGATGGCAGAGGATAGCCGGCTTGAACAATAAGAATGTTGAATAAGACGATAATCCGCCAACAGGCGGATTTTTCAATTCCGAAAGAACATGATGAAATAGGAGGCAGAAGATGGAAAAATTATTATTTACATCAGAATCAGTTACCGAAGGGCATCCTGACAAGATCTGTGACAATATCTCAGACTCTGTGTTGGATGCAATGATGGCGCAGGATCCCATGAGCCGTGTGGCTTGCGAAACTGCGATTACGACAGGTCTTGTGCTTGTCATGGGTGAGATCACTACAAAGGCGCAGGTGGATATCCAGAAGATCGTGCGTGAGACCATTGCGGAGATTGGTTACGACGATTCCTCCAAGGGCTTTGACGCCAATACCTGCGGTGTGATCGTTGCTTTGGATAAGCAGTCCGCAGATATTGCCATGGGTGTGGATAAGGCGCTGGAAGCAAAAGAGAACAAGATGTCCGATGCAGAGATCGAGGCGATCGGTGCAGGCGATCAGGGTATGATGTTTGGTTATGCGACGAATGAGACAGAGGAGTATATGCCGTATCCGATCTCTCTGGCACATAAGCTGACCCGTCAGCTGACCAAGGTGCGAAAGGATAATACATTGCCTTATCTTCGCGCGGACGGCAAGAGTCAGGTATCTGTGGAATATGATGAGAACGGCAAGCCTTCCAGATTGGAGGCAGTCGTTATCTCAACGCAGCATGCGGAGGATGTGACGCAGGAGCAGATCCATGCAGATATCAGGAAGTATGTGCTGGATCCGGTACTTCCGAAAGAATTGCTGGATGACGATACCAAATATTTTATTAATCCGACAGGACGTTTTGTTATCGGCGGACCAAACGGTGACTCCGGACTGACGGGACGTAAGATCATCGTAGATACTTACGGCGGATATGCGCGTCACGGCGGCGGGGCATTTTCCGGTAAGGACTGCACCAAGGTAGACAGAAGCGCGGCATACGCGGCAAGATATGTGGCGAAGAATATCGTGGCGGCGGGACTTGCGGAAAAATGCGAGATACAGCTCTCTTACGCGATCGGTGTGGCACAGCCCACTTCCATCATGGTAGATACCTTTGGAACAGGTAAAATTTCAGAGGCTAAGTTGGTAGAAATCATCCGTGAGAATTTTGATCTCAGGCCTGCCGGTATTATCAAAATGCTTGATCTCAGAAGACCGATCTATAAGCAGACAGCGGCGTACGGACACTTTGGCCGCAATGATCTTGATCTGCCCTGGGAGAAGCTGGATAAGGTGGATGTGCTGAAGAAGTATTTGTAAGATCTCTGCGAAAGCAAGATATTCGTAAAGGTAATATATTTGTGAAAATAAGATGATAAAAGGCTGTAAATGTTTTTACTAAAATATTTTCAGCCTTTTTTTACAAACGGGGAGATAGCTGATCAATATGCGGGAGAAAATGCGTTTATACAGCTGCATATGCCGGGCGGAGTTTCGGGCGTTTTATAAACATAGGAAGATTCTTTTCTTGAGCTGTCTTATTCTGGCAGTAAAAATCGGTTGTGTGTGTTATTCTTTAATAGAGACAAATATATTGGCGGAACAATATCATCTGCCCGAAGTGGATGATTTCGCGACAGAAATATGGATCAATTCGCTTGTTTATTATTTTCATTTCTGCAGGATACTGCCGGTCTTATTTTACTTCCTTGCTTTATATTGTGTCATGACGATGCGGAGGAAGGGATGGGATGAGGCGGCTAACGTTTCCTGCGGGAGGACTGGGAAGGCTTCCAGATACGGTTTCATGTTGCTGACAATCAGCAGCTGTGTCCTGTTATCCTCTTTCTTGGCATACGCAGTGTTTTTTGGGGCTGCCCTGCCGGACCTGCAGCTTAGGACCTTCTTTTTAGGCGATTTGACCCGCCTCATGGTACTTTATGATCTCCTGCCGACATTGTTCTGGATGCTGGCGGGGGCACTGACGGGGTTTGCGGGCGGCTGGAATATTGTTTCGTCTGTTTCCATCGTGGTATTCTTTGTTTTCAACAGTCCATTTATCGGGATTTTGCAAAATGCGTCGGATGTCACGGAATTTTTTTACGAGATGGGAAATCTGCTGTGTCTCTACGTGCAGTGCCTTACCAGCGATTGTTATCATCTGTTTCCTATGGGAAGCGGCTGCTTCGCGAGAGTTCTATTCTGGATCTTTCTGGCTGTTGCGCTACTGTGTATGGCAATAAGAAAGCGGACACAGCATGCGGCAGTGCCGATGGCTGCGGCCCTCATCTGCCTGACGTACTATCTGCTTCCGGATGGTATGCCCGTTTATATAGAACATGATTTTATGCAGCATGATTCTTCCCAATATGATGCTGGTTATTATTATTATTATTATTATTATTATCGTGGAGAGGAGCAGATCGAGATATCGGCGGATTTCGGGGTCGAGTTATATGATATGGATCTGGAGGTGGGCAGGCAGCTAAGGGCGGAGGTTACGGTGCGCCTGACGGAAAGCAGCAGTCAGCGGGAAGCATATCGGTTTACTCTTTATCACAGATACCGTCTGTCATCCGTAACGGATCAGGACGGACGGAAGATGGATTATGATAGGGACGGTGACTTTATTACGGTATATGGTGGAGACGGCGTGGAGGAGATACGGTTTGCTTACGCAGGTTCCGGCAAGATGTTTTATACCACGGAAAATGCGCTCTATCTTCCGTCTTTCTTTCCGTATTATCCCGTTCCGGGGCATCATATGATCGGGGATTGGTATGATTACAATGCTTTAAGGACAGAGGCGTATTATACGGTGCGCGTGGCAGCGGATATTCCGGTGGAGTCTTCCCTGCCGTCAGCTGCGGCTTCTGGGGACGGGGATTCCGGCGTCAGGGTATTTGAAGGTTACTGTTATGGTCCGGCGCTGGTGGGCAGCAAGTATCTCCAGACCTATACGACACCGGAAGGAATCAAGATCGTATATTCCGGTATGGAATTTACCGAGTCGGAGGTGGCGTCTATATGCAGGACGAGGGGGCTGTCGCCGCAGGAGTATGGATCTACAATCATAGCTTCTGCGGATTTTGCGACGGGAGCGCAGATATCGATATATTCAGATGGGTATTATTCTTTGATTTTTAAATTGCACCTGGATTGGTATGACAGGTTAATAGGATGGTGGGAGGAGAACGATGACAGGATTATAGAAACCAACATATTCCGTTAAGAATAAATGTGTGACGGATCGTTTGGCTGTGTTGATTTCCGATGGCATCAACAGCATTTGTTGGTTGTGTGGACATGGCGCGGCTCAGGAACATCCTTGACATATGTATAAGTACGCGCAATAATGTTTACTAAAAGGGAAGTTGCATTGCAAGTGGAGGAATAGCCAATTAATATGCGGGAGAAATTACGTTTATACAGCTGCATATGCTGGGCGGAGTTCAGGGCGTTTTATAGACATAGGAAGATTCTTTTCTTGAGTTGTCTTATTCTGGTGATAAAAATCGGCTGTGTGTGTTATTCTTTAGTTGAGACAAATAAATTGGCGGAGCAATACCATCTGCCCGGTGTGAATGATTTCGCAACAGAAATACTTACCGAATCGCTTCTTTATTATTTCCACTTCTGCAGGATACTGCCGGTCTTATTTTACTTCCTTGCTTTATACTGTGTCATGACGATGCGGAGTAAGGGATGGGATGAGACGGCGGATGTCTCTTGTGGGAGGACTGGAAAGGCTTCCAGATATTGCTTCATGCTGCTGACAATCAGCGGCTGCGTCCTGTTATCCTCTTTTTTGGCATACGCAGTGTTTTTTGGGGCTGCCCTGCCGGATCTGCAGCTTAGGACCTTCTTTTTAGGCGATCTGACCCGCCTCATGGTACTTTATGATCTCTTGCCGACATTGTTCTGGATGCTGGCGGGGGCGTTGACAGGGTTTGTGGGAAGCCGGAGCGTTGCGGCAGCTGTTTCCGTTGTATTATTCTTTGTTTTTAATAGTGGCTTTATTGTATTCCTGCAGCTGGTATCGGATATCACGGATTTTTTTTACAGGGTCGGCAATCTGCTGTGTTTATATGTACCGATTCTTCCCATTGATTTTTATCATATATTTCCTATGGGAAGCGGATGTTTTGCGAGAGTGTTGTTCTGGATCTTTCTAATGGTGGCGTTGCTTTGCGTGGCAGTTAGAAAGCGTCTGCTGCGTGGAGTTGTGCCGATGGCGTTAGCGCTCATCTGTCTGGCGTACCATCTTTCTCCGGACGGCATGCCTGTTTATGGAGATTTGGCCTCAGTACATGATGCTAGTAACAATGGTATACATTATTATACGGGAAGGGAGTGGATCGAGACACCGGCGGATTTCGGGATCGAATCATACGTTATGGATCTGCAGGTAGGCAGGCAGCTGAAGGCGGAAGTCACGGTGCGGCTGACGGAAGGGAGCAGGCTGCGGGAAGCATATCGCTTCACTCTTTTTCACGGATTCCGCCTGCTATCCGTAACGGATCAGGGCGGACAAAAAATGGATTATGAAAGGGATGGCGATTTTATCACGGTTTACGGCGGGGAAGGCATAGAGGAGATACGCTTTGCTTACGCGGGCTCCGGCAAGAGTTTTTATGTGACGGAATATGCGCTTTATCTGCCGTCCTTCTTTCCATATTATCCCGTTCCGGGGCATCATATGATCTACGATGAGTGGGATTACAGGGCATTAAGGACGGAAGCTTATTACACGGTGCGTGTGACTGCTGATATTCCGGTGGAGTGTTCCCTGCCGTCAGCCGTGGTTTCCGGGAATGGGAATTCCGAAGTCAGGGAATTTGAAGGATACTGCGATGGACCGGCGCTGGTGGGCAGCAGGTATCTTCAGACCTATACGACGCCGGAAGGAATCAAGGTCATATATTCCGGCATGGAATATACCGAGTCGGAGGTGGTGTCTATATGCGGAATGAGAGAACTGTCGCCTCAGGAGTACGGATCTTCAATCATAGCATCTCCGCCCTTAGCGATGGCAATACAGACAACGAGTTATTCGGACGGGTATTATTCCCTAGTTGGAGCATTGAAGTTTGATTCTTATGACAGAGCGATGGAATGGTGGGAGGAGAATCATGATAAGATTAGAAGAACTAACATTTTCCTTTAAGAAAAAATGCGTGCTGGACAGCTTGACGGTGACGATTCCCGATGGCATCAACGGCATCCTCGGACCCAACGGATGTGGAAAGACGACGCTGTTCAGGTGCATCTGCGGGCTATATGAGAACTATAAAGGGCGCGTCATGGTCGGGGAAGAGACGGATGTTTCCAAGAAAGATGTGCGTGTGGGGTATCTTCCGCAGAATTTCTCTCTGATCCGGGATATGAAGGTAAAAGAATGTATGCGTTATTTTGCTACGGTCAAAGGCATAGCTTCCGCAGAGATACAGCGGGAAATAGAGCGGACACTTGAGATCACACATATGTCGGACAGGGTGGAAGCCTACTGTCGGGAATTGTCAGGAGGCATGGTAAGAAGGATAGGGATCGCGCAGGCTCTTTTAGGAAACCCTGACATACTTGTGTTTGATGAACCGACGGTGGGACTTGACCCTGAAGAAAGGATGAGCTTTAAGCAGATCTGCCGTTCACTGGGGACGCAGACGGTTCTGATGTCAACACATATCGTTGAGGACGTTACTGCCTGCTGTGATAATATCTTGATCATGGACAGTGGAAAGTTTATTTTTAACGGAACGGAGGAGGCCTTGTCTGCAGAGGCGGCGGACTATGACCGGAGCCTTTCACCGGCGGAAAATGGATATCTTGGCGTGATACATAAGGTGAGGAGCGGAAAAGTTGAAAAACTTTGAGCGGCACGGAGGTAAGGATGATGATAAACAGCATTTCGGACAGGATCAAAAGGGCGGTACAGAGATTCCGGATGATGGGAAAGGGTTTTTTCCTTCCATTGATCGCGGTTTATATTCTGCAGCCGTTGTATCTTATTGCGTCGCGTTCTTATGAATATGGAGGATATGGAATTGATTACATAAAAGGCTCTGCAGTTGCGGAGATACTATTCCTGTATCCTCCGATATGCCTGTACTGGCCGTACCGGCTGCTCTCAAGGTATCTTGAGGAGGAGGGAAGGGAGATAGAGTATCTTAATAGGCGCAATAAGTGGCCGGACATCTTTGACTGTTATGTATTCTGGATTCTGGTGTTGATTCCCCCTCATTTCATATATGGAAAGATATTTCAAGATATGGAAACCTTTGTTTTTCTTTATATCTTTATTTCAGCCGTATGCTTTGCGTATTGTGGGATTGCCTACTGGCTGGCGTATTTTACAGGTTCGGCGCTGGTGATACTGCCGGTTGCGATGTTTTATGCTTTTATGGTCATCACGCCGTACACTTATATGTTTGAAAACATTAGTTATCGGAAATTGTATTTGCAGACATATATTGAACAACTAATAAATAGCGGTATACTGTTTGCGGCAGGGGGCATTTTTGCCCTGCTTGGGCAGAGACGTAACCGGCGTTATCAGAATTATCCGTGACGGCAGGGCGGCTGCGCCGGAGAAAGATTGATAAGATAAGCGGATAGGCGGGGTGGTCTGCCTTATGATAGAAAACGTTCCTGATGACAGGGCGTTTTTTTCGTATTTTTATTTTCATACGCTCGTAAAAGAGACTTTTGTCTTTTTCATTTCTATAGTATAATATACGCGAAAGCAATGAGCAGTGCGTGAGTGAGTGAAATTATATGCCGCCGGAAGCTTGCTTACGAGCGACATATAATTTCAGGAGCGAACATAGGGCGAAGCCCGAGAATGAGGAAAACCGAAGGTTTTCCGAATGGTGCGCTGCGGATATGGTACATTATAAAAATAGAGAATAAAAAGTTATCAATTAAAAGCCGGAAAAGAAAAGAGAGATACTATGTCATTTGTACACCTTCACGTTCATACGGAATACAGCCTGCTGGACGGTTCAAATAAGATAAAAGAATATGTAAAACGGGTGAAAGAGCTTGGTATGACGGCGGCTGCTATTACGGATCATGGAGTAATGTACGGGGCGATCGACTTTTATGAGGCGGCAAAAGCGGAGGGAATCAAGCCAATCATCGGCTGCGAGGTCTATGTGGCGCCTAATTCCCGCTTTGATAAAGAACTGACAGGGGGTGAGGATCGTTATCACCATCTGATCCTGCTTGCAGAAAATAATCAGGGATATGCCAATCTGATGAAGATCGTATCCAGAGGATTTACGGAAGGGTATTATTATAAGCCCCGCGTTGATAAGGAAGTCCTTGAGAAGTATCACGAGGGGATCATCGCGCTTTCCGCTTGTCTGGCGGGGGAAGTGCCGCGTTACATAGAGAAAGGAATGTTGGAAGAGGCAAGGGAATGTATCTTAGAACATGAGCGTATTTTTGGAAAGGGCAATTATTATCTGGAATTGCAGGATCATGGAATTCCGATGCAAGCGACAGTGAATACCGAACTGTTGAAATTCAGCAAAGAGCTGGGGATTCCATTGGTTGCCACCAATGATGTGCATTATACCTACGCGGAGGATGTGGAGGCACATGACATCCTTCTCTGCATCCAGACCGGAAAGAAGGTAACGGATGAAGACCGTATGCGTTATGAAGGCGGACAGTATTATGTCAAGAGCGAAGATGAAATGCGGATATTGTTTCCGTATGCTGCGGAGGCGATAGAAAATACGGCTGCAATCGCAGAACGCTGTAATGTGGAGATTGAATTTGGAAAGACGAAGCTGCCACATTTTGATGTTCCGGAGGGTTATGATTCTCTCAGTTACCTGACGCATTTGTGTGAGGAAGGATTAAAGGAACGGTATCCAGAGGAATGGAAACGGTCTGTGGCATCTGATGAAGCACCGGATGCGGATGCTTCCGATTCCTGGGAACAGTTAAGCGAGCGTCTTACGTATGAGTTAAATACGATCCGTACCATGGGATTTGTGGACTACTTCCTGATTGTATGGGATTTTATCAATTTTGCCAGAAGTAATGGAATCATGGTGGGTCCGGGCAGGGGAAGCGCGGCGGGAAGTCTTGTGGCGTACTGCCTGAAGATTACGAATATCGACCCCATCAGATATCAGCTTCTGTTTGAGCGTTTTCTAAATCCGGAGCGTGTGTCCATGCCGGATATCGATATCGACTTCTGCTTTGAACGCAGGCAGGAGGTCATAGATTATGTAGGCAGGAAATATGGGGCGGAGAAGGTGGTGCAGATCGTTGCCTTTGGTACGCTGCAGGCGAGAAACGTCATCCGCGATGTTGCGAGGGTAATGGATATTCCTTATGCGCGGGCGGATGCCATCGCCAAGATGATTCCCAAAGAACTGGGGATCACGATCAATAAGGCGCTGGAAATGAACCCGGAATTCAGGGAAGCCTATGAAGGGGATCAGGAAATTCACAGGCTGGTGGAAATGGGCAGACGTTTGGAAGGTCTTCCGAGGCATACGACGATCCATGCGGCGGGGGTATTGATCGCGCCAAGTGATGTGGATGATTTTGTGCCATTGAGCAGAGGAAGCGATGCTGCGATCACAACACAGTATCCGGCGCCCACGCTGGAGCATCTTGGATTGTTAAAGATGGATTTTCTGGGACTGCGGACGCTGACGGTGATCCGTGACGCCGTGAAGAATGTGGAAGATATGCAGGGCATCCGTCTGGATATGGATCATGTGGACCTGGAAGATAAAGGAGTGTTGGATTCCCTGGGAACCGGAAAGACGGAGGGGGTATTCCAGTTAGAAAGCGGCGGCATGAAAAACTTTATGAAGGAATTGAAGCCGCACAATCTGGAGGATATCATTGCCGGGGTTTCCCTGTACCGTCCGGGACCCATGGATTTTATTCCGAAATACATCGACGGGAAAAATCATCCGGAGCATATCAGTTATGCCTGCAAAGAACTGGAACCCATCCTGCAGCCCACTTATGGCTGTATCGTTTATCAGGAACAGGTCATGCAGATCGTGCGCGATCTTGGCGGCTATACCATGGGCAGGAGCGATAATGTGCGCCGCGCCATGAGCAAGAAGAAGCTTGCGGTCATGCAGAAGGAACGGGATATCTTTATCAATGGAAATGAAAGTGAGATACAGGAAGAACGGAGCAAGGGAACACCGGAGGAAAATCTGCCGAAGCCGGTGCCGGGATGTGTGAAAAACGGTATTGACGCAAAGGTGGCGGACGGTATCTATGATACGATGATGGATTTTGCAAAATATGCTTTTAATAAGTCCCATGCGGCATGTTATGCGGTTGTTGCATATCAGACGGCATATTTAAAGTATTATTATCCGCAGGAGTTTATGGCGGCGTTGCTCACGTCTGTGATCGATCATCCTACCAAAGTATCAGGGTATATCATGACCTGCAGGAATATGGGGATCGCCATCCTTCCGCCGGATATCAACGAAAGCGGCATCGGCTTTACGGTGACGGGACAGGGCATCCGGTATGCGCTGACGGCGATCAAAAGCGTAGGCTATAACGTGATCGAGGAGATCTCGGCCGAACGGCAGCGGCATGGCAATTATAGAAGCCTAAAGGATTTTATTGAAAGAACTTCGCACATTGAACTGAATAAACGCGCAGTGGAGAGTCTGATCAAGGCGGGGGCGATGGACAGCTTTGAGGGGACAAGAAAGCAGATGCTGAGTGTGTACGTTCAGGTGATGGACAATGTGCGCAATGACAAGAAAAAGGGTTATACCGGGCAGATGACTTTGTTTGATATCGCGCAGGAAGAGGAAAAGCAGTCCTTTGATATTACATTTCCCAAGGGAATGGGCGAATATCCTAAAGAGATGATCCTTGGCTTTGAAAAGGAAGTGCTTGGGTTTTATGTCAGCGGCCATCCGCTGGAAAGTTATGCCGGTATGTGGGATAAAATGATTTCCGCCAAGACCACGGATTTCTATCTGGATGATGAGGACACTCTGGACGGGGAGACCGGTACGGCCAAAGTGGAGGACAATGCTAAGACATCCATCGGAGGGATCATTACAGCGAAAAGAATGCAGTATACAAAACGGAATGAGGCAATGGCGTTCCTGATGGTGGAGGATCTGGTGGGGAGCGTGGAAGTCATCGTATTTCCCAAGGCTTACCGGACATATTCCCAGAAGCTGGTGGAGGACGCAAAGGTGATTATCAAGGGACGGGTGTCCCTGGAGGAGGATAAGGACGGAAAACTGATCTGCGAGACGGTGATACCATTTGAGGAGATCGCCAGAACCCTCTGGCTGCAGTTTGCCAGCGAAGCGGGATACGAGGAGGCATTTGGGAAAGTGAAAGGACTTTTGGATGTTTCCGATGGAAAGGACACAGTGAAGCTTTATTTTGCCGATACGAAAAAGGTACTGACCCTGCCGCCAAACCGCTCGGTCAATGCGGACCGGGAACTGCAGGGGCAGCTTGAAGACATCCTCGGAAAAGAAAATGTAAGGGTGGTTTATTAAAATGATTGCGAAATGCGTCAAAATATTTTAGAATAGTTTATTGATAACAGATAAGGAGGGACTTCTGATGCCAAAAGCAAAAAAGAAAGAGATCAAGACAATAGGCGTGCTGACCAGCGGCGGTGACTCGCCGGGGATGAATGCGGCGATCCGGGCGGTAGTCAGGAAAGCGCTTGCTAACGGAATGGACGTCAAAGGAATCAAAAAAGGATATCAGGGGCTTCTGAATGAAGAGATCATAGATATGGATAGAAAAAGCGTTTCCGAGACGATCGCATTGGGCGGAACGATCTTAGGTACGGCAAGATGCGCGGAGTTTAAGACGGAGAAAGGTGTGAAGAAGGCTGCGGAGATCTGCAGGAAGCATGGGATCGACGGCATTGTCGTGATCGGCGGCGACGGCTCTTACCGTGGGGCGCAGAAGCTTTCCCATGAGGGGATCAATACCATCGGACTTCCGGGAACCATCGATCTGGACATTGCATGTACGGATTATACCATAGGATTTGACACGGCGGTGAATACTGCCATGGCGGCGATCGATAAGGTCAGGGATACCTCGTCTTCCCACGAACGCTGCAGCATTATCGAGGTTATGGGACGGAATGCCGGATATATCGCGTTGTGGTGCGGCGTTGCCAATGGCGCTGAAGATATCCTGCTTCCGGAAAATTATGATTATAATGAGCAGTCCATTATCAATCATATCATAGAGAATAAGAAAGCGGGAAAGAAGCATCATATCATTATCAATGCAGAGGGGATCGGACATTCCACATCCATGGCAAGGCGTATTGAGGCGGCGACCGGCGTAGAGACGCGTGCCACCATCTTAGGCTATATGCAGCGAGGCGGCTCCCCTACCTGTAAGGACCGTTACTATGCGTCCATGATGGGGGCGATCGCGGCCGATCTGCTGAAGGAGGGAAAGACGAACCGT
>DLOP01000081.1:0-1661 GCA_002478505.1 Lachnospiraceae bacterium UBA7481 | reverse complement strand
CAATTAAAAAATAAAGCCAGGCTCCGTAACAGCGAGGGCGTGTTTATCGTGGAGGGCATCAGGATGTTTCAGGAGCTGCCCGGAGAAGAAACCGTGGAGCTTTATGTTACGGAAGCCTTTCTGCAGGATATAAAAGATAAAAAAGGATTGGACAGACAGCCGGCGTTTTTTCAAAACCGCTGCGAGATCGTATCAGAAGACGTCTTTGCGCGGATATCGGATACGGTCACACCTCAGGGAGTTCTGGCAGTCGTAAAGCAGAAGAAGTATGCGGCGGAGGAACTTTTAGCCGCGCAGACGCTGCGGGGGAAGAAAGTTCCGCTGTTGCTGCTGATAGAGGACCTGCAGGATCCGGGAAATCTGGGGACGATGTTTCGGACAGCGGAGGCAGCCGGTGTCAGCGGAATCATTATGAGCAGGGAAACGGTGGATATTTACAATCCCAAGGCGGTCCGTTCAACGATGGGGTCTATCTTCCGGATGCCGTTCTGCTATACGGAATCCATGAAGGAAATCATAGAGAATATAAAGCGGCGGGATATTGCGGTCTATGCTGCGGCGCTGCACCACAGCCTGAGTTATACGGATGCGGATTATAGAAGGGGATGTGCAATACTGATCGGCAATGAAGGAAAAGGTCTGCGGCAGGAGACGGTGGAAGCTGCTACGCAATCGGTTTTTATTCCCATGGAGGGAAACGTGGAATCATTAAATGCGTCGATCAGCGCGGCAGTACTTTTGTATGAGGCGGCAAGACAGAGGAAATGATGAAATTAAAAGAACCGGCGGGAGGTTGAGGGAATATGAAGATCGGTGTGATTGGGTTGGGAAATATGGCGGGCGCCATGATCGGCGGACTGCTTGCAAAGGGATATGCTAAACCGGAGGACATCTACGGTTCGGATGCTAATGCCAAGATGGCGAAAAAACGTGCGGAGGAATTTGGCATCCATATTGCAAAAGATAATAAAGAGACAGCAGCGGTGGCGGATTATCTGATCCTTGCCGTAAAACCGCAGTTTGCGGCAGGAGTGATCGATGAGATCAGGGATGCCGCAAAAGAAGGACAGGTAGTGATCTCTATCATGGCGGGCAAGAGTATTGCTTGGATCATGGATAAATTCGGGCGTGATATAAAACTGGTCAGATGTATGCCTAATACTGCAGCTTTGGTGGGGGAGGCGATTACGGCGCTTAGCCCAAGTGAAAAGGTTGGGAAAGAAGAATTGGATACCGTAAAGGGTATTCTGGAGAGCTTTGGCAGGGCGGAGGTTGTACCGGAGCATCTGATGGATAGCGTTGTCGGTGTCAGCGGCAGCGCGCCGGCATATGTATTTATGTTTATTGAGGCGATGGCGGATGCCGCTGTTGAAGGCGGTATGCCGAGGCAGCAGGCTTATACCTTTGCGGCGCAGGCAGTGCTGGGCAGCGCAAAACTGATGCTGGAGACAGGAAAGCATCCGGGAGAACTGAAAGATATGGTATGTTCTCCGGCAGGCACTACGATCGCAGCGGTCCGGGTGTTAGAAGAACGGGGGCTGCGCGGAGCCGTAATTGACGCGGTGGACGCCGCGATCCAAAGATCCAAAGAACTGTAAATTACCGTCACAAGAACCGCCACAAGATATTGTGGCGGCCATCATCACAAAAATATCTGTTCT
>DLOP01000083.1:9172-22891 GCA_002478505.1 Lachnospiraceae bacterium UBA7481 | reverse complement strand
CTATGGCCTCTTTAAAATAGCCCCGTTGGAAAAACCGCATTGGAATTATGAGCTGACATCGATGGCGATCATGGATGCGGAGATGATAGGGAAGGAGATCTGTGGCATACCGGTCATTGCAGACAGGGAGAATCTGATTGAGACTGCTACGCAGAATATCCGCATTTTTAGTAAAAACGAGAAATGTGCTGCTCAGCAAGACTAGGATGATATTATATTTTCCATCCGCTATGGCCTCTTTAAAATAGCCCCGTTCAAAAAAATCCCTGTTCCAATCTGTCATGACAGAATAGAGCAGCGTCAGTACCATCAGAAAGATACCATAGGCAAAATACATCTCCTGATGATCATCCACACGGAAATCACCAAAACGCAGCAGTAATGCTGCCAGAAATGCCAGCACCACACTGATCAGCTCGATCATAGCCAAACCATATGTTTTTATCACATTACTTTTTCGGTAGATATTATTCACTCGATCAACCTCTGTATATTATCACACCAGCTTCTAACGCTATATCTGCGGTAGATTTCTTCCGGTATGTCCTTATAAGGAGTCTCCAGAAAATCATCCGGCGGCATTTGCATATTCTCAGGATCTGCTATATAAATGTTATTCTTATCATAAAAATCATATCTGCAAATCATTTCATTCGTAGTCAGCAGCTTGCTTTTGACAGCCATAGCTTCAAACGGCCGCATGGACAGACCGGTCTGCCCCGGATGCGCAATATCAATGATACATTTGCTCTGCGCAAAGACCTCCAACATAGCGTCATATTCTAAAGCCTTATAATAAATATTTCTTTCGGCAAGCTTTTTATCTTCTCCGGAACAGATCCGTCGGATCGTGGGAAGCCATCTGTTATTTGGCGTCTCTTTCAAGTAGATGAAATTACGTTTTCCGCCAACTCTTAATAACATATCCTGCAATACACTGTTCCGATATTCCGTATAGGTGGCTACAAAACAATAATCATATTTTTTTTGTTCCGCAGTCACTTCCTTGATATAAAAATCAGGACTATACAAAAATCCGTACTGTTCCGCCTCTATTTTATCAAAAGAAATCAAAATATCAAAATAACTTTGAAGTAATTCAAAATGATCGTTCTGTCTGATGCTGTCCCATAAATTCCAGATAAATTTTGCCTGTGGGTACATCTGATGAAGTTTTTTTAAGGTATCCTCCGTCATCGCCTGCCCGGAAGTTACCAGAACAACATCTACTTGCTGCCCTGTTTTCGTTAATTCCGATAAAATTGATGCCTGACAGCGGTCTGCAGCATACTGTCTCGACGTAATTCCATGCTTTTTACATAATCTGCGGTCAAGAAACCCCGCCTGCCGGACAAACTTACGAAATAGTACCTCATATCCCCTCTTACGCAGTTCCTCCGCGATTGCCCGGTCATAGATAAAAAAATCATGGTTTAAATACAAAATCGTCTTCATGAGATCCCCTGATCTTTTCTTAATCGATTATATATCCCTTCAAATCCACTGATAAATCGGTAACATAGATTGCCGGTCAAAAAAGAGCGCATCCTTATCCTCTTGGCCAACGGCCACTTCTCCTGCTTAAAATATTCCTCATAAAACATTTTGTACCATTCTTTTATTTCACGCCGTATCTCTTTCTTCCTGATTACCTGATAAAAATGGATCGACGTATATAACGCAAGGTTCACTTCCAGACGCACCAGTTCTTTTTCCCCATTCTGACGGTAAAAATCCAGTCTATCTTTTCCCGCCTCCAGCGACGGCAGATAGATACGGTCACTGTGATCCGCCATGATACTTCCACGACGTTGGCGATAATAATACAATGGCCTGGATGTCGTTACTACCTTTTCCGCTATATAGATGGTACGGTATATGGTATATCCATCCTCATAAAGCTTGCCTTTCGGAAAACGGATCGCTTCATATAAACTTCTATGAAACATTTTATTACATGTTATCAGGCACTGCTGCTTATTCATCGTATAAAACTGTTTTTCCGCCTCAACAGGTGTATAAACCGTGATCTCCTCTTTCTCCCCGCCTATTTCACCCATGGCGAAAGGATACTCCGCCTCTTCCTCTACCTCTTCCACGGCACACCACGCCAGCTTTGCCCGATGTTCCTTTACCAGCTGATATAATCTTTCTACCATATCCGGCGCAATAAAATCATCAGAATCTATCAAACAGAACCATTCACCCTCCGCCTTCTCTATCCCGGCATTTCTCGCATCCGATAAGCCCCCGTTCTCTTTATGAATAACAAGGATACGCTCATCTTTTTTTGCATATTCCTCACAGATCTCACCGCAGCGATCCGGCGAACCGTCGTCCACCAAAATAATCTGCAGATTATGATATGTCTGGGCGATCAAACTCTCAATGCACTGTCCCAGATATTTTTCCACTTTATATATCGGAACAATCATACTGACCAACTGATTCTCTGTCATTTTTATCTCCATCTCTGTTCTTTCTTACATTATGCCCGCAATCTATCGTTTATCATTCTTAAGGACGCGGTTATTTATTCCGTTCTTCCTTAGTATCTCCCGGTTATTTTCTGCAATGCCCGTTCCAGCTTTGCGCATGCGTAACCGCACATACTGGTAAAATAACGCAGGCAGAATCCTAAATATTGCATCCCCCTGCTTTCCTTCATATGATATACCCTTATGGCTTCAGTCAATTGGTACTGCATGGCAGTACTGTAAAACGGATCGCAGCTTTCCTGACCAATCTCTTTTCTGTGCCGGAACAAATAGGCATAATCCGGATAATGTCTGATATTGCTTAGTCCTCTTCCTTTCGGGTTCAGCTCCAGCTCCACTGTATAACCGATCATATTGGAGGCAGCTTTCTTCAAACGGTCGATTCCATTCCAGGAAGAACCCGCCACCTGCCGGTAAGCTCCCATACACTCCGGAAGGTAATACATCTTTCCCATTTGAAACAACCAATAGGTAATATTATTATCGTCAAAATATCTGGCGCAATGCTCCGTAGGCGGAATTTCACGATAGCGGTTACGGAACAGAATAGCATTCGACTGTACAAACATCAATTTCCAGTACTGCTTCATAGATATCTTCCGCTCCCTTTTTGCCCTCAGCAAAGGTGTATGACTTCCATCCGGATACACCATCATCAGATTATGCGCACACATGATACAATCCCTATTCTCCGTCCGTTCCAATACTTCTACCATACGCTGCAGCCGGTTATCCGCCGTATAGTAATCATCCCCATCCAAAAAGGTGCAGTATTTTCCTTCCGCTTTTTTCAGAAGATTCAGACGGTTAGCCGCGGAACGTTCTACTCTGTTGTATACCCTGCCTGCCTCTCTCTCCATGGAATACACCTTGACCTGATCCGGATACTTTTTTTCATATTCCAAAAGTATCTCCCTCGTTCCGTCATCAGATCCGTCATCTCCGACCAATATCTCATAAGCAGACGCCATCTCCTGGCTTAATACAGATTCCATTGTCTGTACAATATAATCTTTTATATTATAAGTTGTTATTAATACACTGACTTCCAAAACAGTCCCTCTTTATTTTTTCTGAATATCATGAATGGACGGTAACCCCTTTAAAAAAGAGACGCTATGCAGTCCATGCCAGATCCTGCGTATCCACTTGCCGTTATTATCCAGATTGGCAGTGGGTCTCTGATATCTGGCGGATTTTCCATCATGTACCTCTGTCAATACCCTGATCCACTCCGGCAGGATCTTCTCCGGCAGAAACTCTGTTCTTGCAAATTCCGCTGCCGCATGTCCCATACGGATATTTTTTTCTTGATCCACAAGAAGATCAACAATCACCGATGCAAGCTGTTTTACATCTTTATAAAGAATCCCTGTTTTGCCATCCTGTACGGTGTCCAGCAGACCGTTTTTACGCCGTGATACTACAGGTATGCCACAGGCTCCCTTTTCAATCGCCGATAAACAGAAGGTTTCCGTCGCCATGGGATTGACTACTCCCACTGCCGACTGTCTGTAGATCTCATACTTTTCCTCTCCCATGATCCCATGAAAAAACACGGAAGGCAGCAGATTTCCCTCCTGATCGCAAAGATGGGGAAGGAACAATTCCTCATATTCCTTATCCGCAATTCCCATGGCTCCCATGGCACTGTTCTGATCGTACAATTTTCCGGAACCGATGACATGGAGCTGGGCGTCCGGCACCTGCCTGATGATCTCTTTCCAAGCCGCTGCCAATAAATGAAAATTTTTATCATATGTCAGACTTCCGGTATAAGTCACATACAGCGGATACTCATCCCCTCTGACCATCTCCCCCGCAGGCGGCACGAACATATTCCTGATTACATCCATCTTACGAATAATATGATCGTCCAGATAATAATCATACATCTCCCGTCCGACGCAGATAATACGGCTGACGGCTTCCCAGCGGTCCAACAGACGGATCTCCTCGATGGTCAGCTTATTATGCATCCAGACAATATATTTTAACGGATAATCCGCCATCAGGTCATAAGTTTCTTTTGTCTGATGATTTCTGATCAGGACCATCTCATTGCCATCTAAGACAGCCTGATCCAATGCTTCCCGGATGGAAACCATTTTCTCTGTCTTTTTTGCCGGAAGGAGATTTTCTTTTATCTGATATGCGGTATAGTCAATCTGATCCCGATAATCATTCAGGTATTTCATCAGAAGCAGAAAACAAAAAGCAGTTCCGCCGATGCCGGGATTGCCGAATTCCGGATGAGAAAGATCCATATGCTCCATCTCATCCTCCTGAAATAGTATTGCCAGCTTAATCATTCCTCTGGCTCCTTTGCTTCAAAATATGATTCATCCACTACCAGATTATAGCCATTCTTCGTACAACCGGAATCCAACAGTTCATCAATATACGGGATCAGCTCCTCCGGTTTCGGCACTCTATTGATCGAGCTTTTCATTGCCGTCATTTCCTTAATTCTGGGATCCATTTTGGATAAAAACTTGGTATCCATCATGATCGGAGAGATACCATTGATCTTTAGATTTTTCCCTCCATACTCTGAGGCTGCCGCCTTCATAGCTCCCAGCAGCGCATATTTTGCTACGATATAATCCGGCATAAACTTTGGCGGAAGTTCATCCTCCACATAAGAAGAAAGCATTACCAGCACCCTGTTGCCATATTCCTTTTGCATCAGCGGAAGAAACTCCCTTGTAATGATTAAGAAAGAATACAACTGGACATTCATCTCATGCCTTAAATAATCTGTATCAATCTCCCGATAACGCATATAATCAAATGTCACAGCCGGGAAATGAAGGATATAATTGGGATATTTGACATACTGCATCACTTGATTGACAAGTTTCAATGCCTGATTCTCATCCGACAGATCGGCCTGCAGAAGTTTTAATTCGATCCCGGAATATTCCTTGGCGATCTTTTCCAGCTTGTCCTTATTTTTATAATAATGCGCACATATTAGAATAGGGTTTTTGGCATTTTTACGGGAATGTTTTGCAAGGCTTCTGATATATTCTACTGCAACATCAGAAGACGCTCCAATCATCAAATACGTTTTTCCGAAATCCCTGCATTCCTTCTCCATATCCTATAGCTGCCTTTCTGTAATATACTGCATTACTCCTTTAACCTTTGCACCCCACAACAAGCGTCGCCCTCGATACTTTCTTTCCTTTCGCATTTTTAATATATGCCTTTATTTTCACTCTTTGAAATCCCTCATGGATCTCCACGATCTCCCCAGTTACTGTCAGCTCGTCCCCCTCATAGACAGGTGCATTAAACGTTGTATGGATCTCGTGAAAGATACAATGCTCTCCGGGCAGATAAACTCCTGCCAAAGTCGAATAAAAGGATGCCGTAAGCATCCCATAAACAAGCCTGTGTTCATATCCGTGTTCCCTGGCATACGCTTCTGTCAGATGCATCGGATTGACATCCCCCGAAAGGGCGGTAAACTGTTCCTGCATTTCTTTTGTAACAGTTACCTGAAAGGATTCTGTCATCCCCATAGTCAATTCTTCCAGTGTATAATGATTCATCTGTTAAAACCAGCCTTTCTTTATTCTTAAAGACTTCATTTCAGTGGTTTTGAATAATATCGATCATTTCTCCAACATTCTTCATCCCGACAACATCCTTCATCTGAAACTTAAATCCAAAAGCCGACTCCACCTCGGAGATCAGTGTAATATGCATCAGGCTGTCCCAGTCTTCCACGTCATCCGCTGTCGTCTCTTCCACAACAACAATCGAATCATCCTCAAATACATCATGAAAGATATCATTTACCTTCTTTAAAATCTCTTCTCTGCTCATCATTCCCCTCCATGCATCTGATTATATCATATATTTTAGTATGCCACAAGCATCCGCTGTTATTCCACACGCTCTATCCATGTTTTCTGTCTCTGATAATCTGCCGTCAGGATTTCATATTTTCCTTCTCCCAGCGGATGAAATCCCATCTCTTCATAAAGATGCTCCACCATTGCATTTTTAGGGGTCTTGATATATTCTCCCACAACCCTTATCGCATCCGCCTTTTTGGCTTCTTCCAGCATCGTGTTGACCACAAAGGCTTCCATCGTCCGCTTCAATACCCTGCAGCTCATCAGCCAGTTTTCAATAAACAACGTATCTTCTTCTTTCTTCATGACCACTATGCTGATCAATCCATGATCGCCAAACTTGTCCCTCAGGGTAAAATACAAGGTGATATACCGATCATCTCCCGCAAGTCCGGCTGCTTCTTCCTCCGTGTACCGCACTGTACGCAGATTAAACTGATTGGAACGCTGGGACAACTGCGCGATCCTGGGAATATGAAACGCATCAAACGGCTTCGCTTCCGCTGTCATACCAAGCTGTTCAAGATATTCTTCATAAGTCGCAAACTGCTGTTTTAAAGAGGTCCTTCCTGCTTCCTCACGGTACTGTCTTGTCCTGTCCTGATCCGCCTCGCTATAAGAAATCGTCTCAAACAGATTCTGTTCCTTCAGA
Source organism: Lachnospiraceae bacterium UBA7481 (assembly GCA_002478505.1). Lineage (GTDB taxonomy): Bacteria > Bacillota > Clostridia > Lachnospirales > Lachnospiraceae > NK4A136. Next base: position 15,872 of record DLOP01000083.1, on the reverse strand, counting down.
TAGGAAAGATACAGCGCCGGGTCCTCCGGAAGCTCCGGCACGGTAATCTCCGGCAGCATGCTTCTTACCAGATTTCGTTCAAATGGATTATCATCAAGAAATACAAAACTGTCAACGCCAAGATTCAGCGTCTCTATGATTTTCCTGATATTACCCGCCTTATCCTCCCAATTTGCAATAAAAACTGCAATATCCTCCAATCGCAGCACCATCTCCGGATGCTTTAAAAATGGCTCTTTTGCTTTCTCCTCATCATTTTTACTGCACACTGCCAATATAATGCCGCGCTTCGTCAATTCCTTCAGCCAGAGTTGAAATTCCTGAAATGCATGTCCTATACCAAGTTCCCCGATCTGAATGCCCTCCAGTCCGTCGTCCCCGATCACACCGCCCCATAATGTCTGGTCAAGATCAAGGATCACGCATTTTTTAAACCTTGCCATAACCGCTTTGATGATGCTGATCACTTCCCTTGCAATCGCCGGAAGAGCCTCCGTGGAGAATGGCATCTTCGCAATATAGTAAAGCTTTTCATCATGAAACCCTTTTCTTCCATACAGGTTCTGCACATAAGAAATATCTACAAGATATATTTCCTCACTTTGAGCCCCCTGCATTAAAAGAACATTTAATTTTCTAAGCTGCCACAAGAAAGAAGTTTCTACACGATTTGCATAATTACCAAAACACCTGTCGTCCGCTTCCGCAAAATTAAACTGCAGGATCTTCATTTTCTTACCTGTTTCCGGATGGCTATATTCCTGCAGTCTTTTCCAGATCCTGCAGATCTCCTCATATTTCTCCGCCGCAAATCCACTCCTGTCTCCAATCGGCACTCCGCAATATGCTTCATACAGCTTTTCCGTACACATCACGATCAGTATTGCATCCGCCTGATACCGGTAAAGCTCCGAATCCGGATCCATCACTTGTGCAAAGATCTGGTCATAGTCCGTATCCAGAAGTTCCAGACCGATTCCTTCCTCGTATGCGTATCCGGAAACTGCCTGCGCGATATGCTGCGTCGCACAGTCCCCCACAAGGGCCATACGATAACCGGTCAGACCGCTTTTATCTTTTTTACTATTCTTCTTCAACTGCAAAAATGATGGTATCATTACAAATCCTCTGTTATTTTATAAATATTTAGGTAATTGCGAAACAGTTTTATTTGGCATACTCCAACAACTTCTCCGACAAGATTTCGGAATATGCTGCCGCACCCTCCGAATTCAAATGGGCTGAGTGATTATAAAAATATTCTACCGGCAGGAAATAATCCTGCGGAATCCCAAGAATATCCGCATTCATATAATCCGTCATCTGCTGATGATACTGCGCAAGTTCTTCCTCCGTTTCGACCAGGGAACCGTCAATGGTCATGGAATATGCTATTACAAAAGTAATATTCTGTTCCTCACACCAGAGAGCAAATTCATTCAGCATATCCATGGTTTCCAGTTCCATATCCTCAAAGCACAAAGTATCCGTAGGAGATACCTCGGTTCCAATCAGATTGCCTTCCCTAAGAGCTGTCATATTACCTCTTTCATCAAAGGAATCCAAAGAATACACCTGTTCGTTTTTAGAAATCCCGGAACGGATCATCTCCACCAGATCTCCGGCAAATAAAGCGTAGAGCTTCCGCCAGATCATCTTGTTGCGATAGGCATCCAGTGTTCCTTCCCGCAGGCTCCAATAATGCATCAACCGTTCCTTATCACTTTCCAGAGCAGCGGAAATCACCATAAAGTCCTCATTATACCAGTTAGATTTTCCAAGCATATAAACGATCGTATCCCCCGGCTTTGCCGTCTCGTATAAAATATCTACCAGAACCGGGATCCCAATTCCCGCCTCGATGCCAAGAATCTGAACGGACCTGTCCAGTTCTTTCTCCATCACCGACGCGTCAATGCCAAAGGGTACATAAGAGGAGCCAAATACGATCACCTCCGGATCCCTGCCTTCCTCCGCCAACGCCTGATATTGTAACAGCAGCGCCTTCTGATATGCATGATCATAGGCATCCGGGCAAATCTCAGACTGCCACAAAAACCAGAACAGCGCATAATACGCGCCATACGCCAACCCCAGAACGATGATAAATTTTAGGATAAATAAACCAAATCTTTTCAATTGATAACCTCTTTCAAAACTTCACCTGCATATTTAAAATACGTAGTATGCAAATCCCCCGCTGGACATATCCCCTTTTGTAATATAGATCAGCAATATGCCACCCACATAGACCGCGTAGCGCACCACCGCCGGGAACTTGTGAAATCTTTCATAAACATCGATTCCTTTGTATTTCATACCATCCACCACAGCAAGGATCAGCAATGGAACAGCAATCAAAAACAAATCATAAACATGCCAATAAATAAATTCCGCTGCCTGATATACATACGGCTGCGTAAACAGATTCCGCATCATTCTCAAGGTCACTTCCATGGTATCCGGGCGGAAAAACAAAAAGCTGAAAGAAACCAGCAAAAATGTCCTGAGGGTACGAAGCATATCCATCCATTTGGAAGCAAATATCTTCGGCGCGCTCTGATTCACCTTATCATAAACCGGTTTTAACAGCTCTGCAGATATAATGATCAGTCCGCAGAACCAGTCATAACAAAGATAGTTCCAATCAAATCCGTGCCACAACCCGATCAGTGTCCATACGGCAGTCAGTGAAATTGCCGTAGGAAATACATTCATACCATAGCGGTTCTTTTTTTTCTTCATCGTTTTACGGATCTTATCGCACAACTTTGTTCTCTGAACCGGATAGAAAACATAATTCTTAAACCACAGGCCAAGACTGATATGCCATCTGCGCCAAAATTCCGACATGGATCTGGAACCATAAGGGACATTGAAATTCTCCCTGATCTTAACGCCAAGCAGCAACGCGCTGCCGACCGCCATGTCCATATAACCCGAAAAATCCGTATAAAGCTGGATCGCATATAAAATCATAACAATCAGAATGGTAAGTCCATAATACCCTTCTCCCGTCTCATATACCTGATCTACCACATATCCGATCCGGTCAGCGATCACCAGTTTTTTCATCAGTCCAAATGCAATCCGATAACATCCTCTAAGCGCCATATCATAATCAAAGCGATGCGGCGAAAGCAGCTGATCTCTTAGTTCCTTGTAATCCGCAAACGGTCCCTGCAAAACATGGGGAAAAAACGAAATATACAAAGCGTATTTCAAAATATTTTTCTCCGCCGGAACCGTCTGTCGATGTACTTCAATACAATATCCGATGCACTGCAGTGTGTAAAAAGAAAGTCCGAGGGGCATGATCATACTGGCAAACGGCATACGCATCACACATAAAAGCAATACAAACAGGATCACTGCCGCCGCAACAGCATACCTCTTTTGACCAGTCTTTTCAATCAAAAGCCCACACGCATAGGAAACCAGAACTACCGCCAACAGAAAAAGCGCACTCTTCCAACCTGTCTGATAATAAAAATATCCATTGGCAAGAAGAAGGATAATCCACTGGAACTTTCCGGGGGTCAAATAATAAATGACAAATGTAACTGCCATGAATACGGCAAATTCTATGGTTGTAAAAGTCATATTAATAACTATGCCTTTCCGTTTTTATTCTTTTTCCCTAATAATATACTGCGGTCTTTCTTTGATCTCATCATAGATCTTGGCAATATAGATCCCAACAATGCCGATAGAAAACATAATGCAACCGGTAGCAATAACCAATAATACAAGCAGTGTAGGATATCCATCCACGGCAACTCCCATATAATGATCCACGACAGCGTCGATTGTCAGAATCAGTCCAATCAAAAAAAATAATAATCCCACAACCACGATCATATACAACGGAGCATTGGTAAATGAGATCAGATTGTTACAGGCATACCTTACAAGGGCAACCGACGACCATTTTGTCGTTCCCGCTACCCTGTCCTGTACTTCATAATCAATAGTGGTGGTACGAAAACCTGTCCAAAAGGACAACGCCCTGAAAAAGGTATTTCTCTCCCTTAAACTGCACAGTACATCCACGACCTTCCGATCCATAAACTTATAATCCGAAGAGTCGTTCATATCCATCTTCATAAATCCACTGAGCATCTTATAAAATGTGGCTGCCATCAGCTTATGAAAAAAGGATTCCCTGCCACGGCTGCTCTTCTTTCCTTCGATCACCTCATAGCCTTCCTCCCATAAGGCAGCCATCTCTAATATCACTGACGGGGGATGCTGAAGATCTGCATCCAACACAACTGCAGCATCTCCACGGGATTCCCTAAGACCGGCAAAAACCGCCGCCTCTTTTCCAAAATTACGGGAAAAAGAAATATAATGAACCTGCGGATCCGCTTTATGAAGCTCTTTCAGCTTCAAAAGCGTACCATCTTTGGATCCATCGTCCACAAAGATATATTCTATGTCCATTTTAAGAGGTTTTAATGTCGCCTGTACCGTTTGATAGAAAGTATCCAGAGATTCTTCTTCATTATAACAGGGAACAATAATTGATAATAAACTCATCCCTAGCCTCCATTTTCCCAATCATCTATAAAGTTTTTCAGCCTGCATACTTACGTATCTGCAGTCCTACCGTCAAGATCAGATTCACGATCATACCAATAACCAGAATACCATATATTAACCGTCTTTTCCACTGTTTCCTGCACATGCCGATAAGTATGACATTACAATACAGAAAAGCAAAGTACATAAAAACCAGAGTTCTATGCCAGGAAGAAAACATCGTGGGAGAAAGCATCAGCGCCATCCGCACTGCAAAACCGCACCCCAGCGCCCAGATCATGATCAGTTTTTTACGAAGTTCAGGAATCACCTGCCATATTGTATAGACGGACGCCGCAATAAACAATATCAATCCCAATACTTCTGAAATCTGCACAAATGCCGTTTTAAAATCCTCCATATAGATTGCCGGCGTTGTAAAATCATATCTGGTCTTATGGCCGATGATAAAATCTTTTATGAAATAGCAGCCGGTAAAGATAATATCCACAGCAAGCGGAAGGCAGGCTGCCACTCGGTCAAAGCCGCTTCTCCTAATACCGCCTGCGTCTTCTTCCCTGCCTGCTCCGCAAAACGCCAACAGCAATGCAAACAGGAAAAATATCACATCCGGAATCATTACAAAATGTTCAAACACAAAAACCGAACAAAGCCGGGCTTTTTCCAGAAAATTCAGGTCAAAAAATTCCGGCATCCAGTTCTCCGCCTCCATGATCGTTCGTTCATCATTGCCGGGAGCAAGCATGGCAAACAGGATCCCTGCAAATCCGATCAGCACTGCTGCAAGCTCATACCATTTACCTTTTTTATCCATAAAGGCAAAGACAAATGCCATTGCAAATGTCATAGCCAGCATCACCGCCGGCTGCTCGCAATTTGCCGTAAAGATCATAGCTGCAAGATATAGCATATATTTCCACGTAGGAATCTTTTCACCGCGGTATCTGCGGAAAGCGCCGCTCAACGCATATAACAGCGTCGCCAGCGGCCACATATAATTCAGTGAAGTACATATCCATCCGGCAGACCCCATATGCATATAAGGGTAAGACGCAAATGTCAAAAATACAATAATGTTTCCCTTGCTCTGTTTGTCATTCACCAGCAATACTGTCAGACAGTGATATACCAGTATACAGATCATGGTATCCAGCACCTGCCATACGAAAAACGGCATCCTGACCAAAGTGAACAGCAACGCTTCGGAAAGCACTCTGGAAGAATCCGTCAGATAACGGTCTACCAGAAGTTCAAAAAGCGAATCCCACTGGCTCCTGACAACAACAAAGAAAGCATCATCATTCGTAAAACCCACAAATGTCAGGTGCAGCAGGAAAAAAAAGACAGCATTCACCACCATCATGATCCCATACCAGTTCTTTTCCTGCCGATGCCTGTTTTCTGCCATCACCATAACCATGCCTTTCTCTGTTTGATCTTTTCTTTTATTTTATTTGACCAATCACACTTTACTTCTTCCTTCTGGATTTCCATTGCGCCACCTTTTTATTATAAAGATGCATCGGTTTTTTTACTACATTCAGAACCTCTTCAATCTGTTTGTCATCCTTTAGTTTTTTCTGATAATCCCGACCGATATATACCATATTCCGCCGGATCGCTTTTTCCTTATCCTGATCAAAAATAGAACGCAGAAAAGCGGCTGCATATTCCTCATTCAGATATTTTGCCGCCTGACTGTCCTCCCTTACGATCGGCGCTTTGATCATCTTCAGATATAATTCCTGATCCTCATTGATCTCCTTTACACGTTCTGCCACGCTCTTTAAATCAGAAAAATCATGGCAGTTGATAAATGCCTCCGGATTAAATTCCTCCGCGATCCGCGGACTCCCCCAATAGATCGGGATCGTATCCGCCGCAAATGCCTCAAAGATCTTTTCTGTTGTATAGCCGCTCATAGTAGAGTTTTCAAAGGCAATGGTAAAGCGATAATTTCTTGCAAATGCCAGCTTGTCCTTCACCGGTCCGCCCACATTGTTGCGGTATCTGCCCCCGCAATCCACTGTCTGGTAACGGTTTAGCTCGTCTAACATCTGCTCACGTTCCACTGCCGCATTGGGATTGGATACCACAAAATTACAAAACCCCTGTTTTTGCAGATAATACTCATCCGGATGCTCATGCTTCCTTT
>DLOP01000083.1:0-9127 GCA_002478505.1 Lachnospiraceae bacterium UBA7481 | reverse complement strand
TCAAAATCAATATAATGAAACCCCATGGCATAATCATACAGATTGAAATCAGGAACGATATTCTCACCGACATAAAATATTTTAACACAGTTATGATATTTAAAATGCTTATTTCCAAAACAGCTGCAGAATACATAATCCGGGTCTTCACTAATCTCTATATCATAATATTTTCTCAAAATATTATAAAAATAATTATCCGTCTTGATCAGATCGTCCCAAAAATCAATAAAATTAATCTTAATCTTCTTCATAAATTTCTTTTTCTCCTGATGTTTTAATCCTCTGCTGCAGCCACTTCCGACTGCTCATGTACAATAACAGTTTCCGTTCTTTCCCGCGCCCAATAAAGATTCCAACCAAGAAACAGCATCCAAACCCCATTTTTATTAAAATATGGCAGAAATGCCTCCGCCATGGCATACAACGTAAATCCTAAGATCATTACCAACGCCGACATATCCTTTTTTTGAAACATTCTATAAAACAGATAAAAGAGCGCCGCAAGATAAACCACCAAAAATATGAGTCCCTGATTGTACAATGCATTCACAAATCCCACTTCCGTTGCTTCCATGAACCCCTGATATCCCCATAAAGGGATCGGATAAGCAAGATATGTTTTATGGATAAAAAACAGTCTTCCGGTAGTCAATTCATTCAGGATCTGCCAAAATCCCACACCGGTCAGTTCAATTTCTGCCGAAGGCTCAAACCAAACCATGGAAACCATGAGGAACATCACTTCCATTCCTATTAACACATTGCCCAGAAAATAAAACATTTTTCTTGCCTGATCTGTCTTAAAAAATCTCACAAGCCAAAATGCCACGATCACACAAACAGCCGCCGTCATCCCCATTTTAGAGCCCGCCATCCAGAAAAAAATCATGGAACCGGCCGCGACTACCGCCATCATCCACAGCTTCAGCTGTTTTCCATAAGTGTATAAGCCCAGAACCAGCGTCCGGAACAGAAAAAAAGCAAATCCATTGGGATGATAAAAACCAAAGCAGTATCTCGTTTCTTCCTCATGGCGGAAATTCTGTGTCAGACTGACAGTATTATGAAGTCCCAGCACCGCCAAAACCGCCGTATAGATCATAATGATCAAAGTTCCCCAGAAAAAAGCCTTAATTACCGGCTCCGCTTTCTGTTCCCTTCCTGCAAGCAGGATCAACAGAATACGCAGAATCAGCGCAGAGGAATGCAGATAATAATACCCTAATCCCACCACTGCGCAAATCAGATAAAGCAGCCAGTTTTTTTTCAATTCCAGATGCATACAAATGGAAATGGAGAAAAACAGCATCCCCGTAACAATGATCATTGGTTCGTGATATCCGCCAAATGCATAACCGGAAACAGAAACAATCAGTTCACACAGTATTCCCATCCAAAAAGAAATCTTACCAATAGCATCCATTTTCCACACCCTTTGAATCTGTTTTTAAATGCTCGCTTGCCATAGGATAACTCCATGAATCATTATAAAATGGTTTCAATTCTGCAAAATCATCCCATCTTGCACCCCGGACGCCAAATAACAGCTGCAGTGCACCACCCACATGGACCGCCTGTTTCCCAGCATCCCGAATCTTTGCTGCCAGAGGCAGTCCGTACGCTCCGCAGGCAACCAGCGCAACATCAAAATCTTCCTTCATGGTTTCTTCAAACATATACTCCAGGGCATCAAACCAACTTGGAAACCTCTCGTCTTCCTGCCCATACAACGTCTGCACCGCCTTTACACAGCGCAATTCAAATTCCGGAAGAATCTTGCTCCCCCGAAACAACTGCTCTCTTTTTTTATATTGTTCCTGAATGCTTTCCTTAAAAGGATGGATGCAGACCACCCGCTTCCCCTCAAGGCATCTTGTCCATGGTTTCTCCGGACAATACCATGGTTCCAGCCCTTTCAGACTGCCCAACAGCAGATCCTTTTCTCCATAGTGCTTCAGCATATAATCTTCCATCTGATTGTACCAGACACCGATCATATCCATACTTTTCAAAGAATCCTGCATCAATCGTACAAACCGGTCAAACTCATCCATCTCACCAAAAAACCCGGAAAGGCAGATCAGTAGACTCCTTGCCTCCTCTTTTTTCTTCAGAGACTTATTTTGCGGCTGCCCACCAATCATCGCCTTTAACTCTGTCCCACCGATCCTTCCTGCCGCAAACGGTTTGCCGGACAGGATCAATTCCTCCAGTTTTTGATTGGTTTCCTCTATGGAAAAGATCTTTTTCCCATAATAGGACTTCCTGTGGATGTGCATCTTAAGATGCACATCCATATATCTGCGCACTTTCCAATATAACCGTTTATAACTCCATTCTAAATCCATACTATACCTCTCAAATCAATACCCAATTCTTCCTTGCAAGCGCAATATCTTCGTCCGCTTTATATTTGGCTGGCGCAATCACGATACTGCTTTCTTTTTCTCCAAGCAGCGCCCCCCAATAACTAAACGTACTGTTGGCAATGATCATATGATGGCAGCAGCTGATGAGCTGCATATCCACATAGCTTGCCTTGCCCTGATTATGCACCGGAATATACTCTCCCAAAAAAGCAAATCTGCTTGTAATATAATCCATATCGTCAGAAAAGATATAAAATACCGGATCCGACACTCTGTCACGGATATACTCTGCCGCTTTTTTATAATACTCCGGTCCTACAATATCAAAAGCATTGCCTACATAATCTCCCCGTCTGACATGGATAGCTACTGACTGGCACTGTTCCATTTCTTCCTTCAGCGCAAGGTTCTCTCCCTCCAAAGGACGGCAAAACTGCAATTCCCTCCGCAGCGTTTCCTCACACATTTGAAAATAAGCGTCGGAGCAGAACACACCCTCGATATACCAGTCCTTTTCCTTATCTAAGGAATGATAAACAGGATTACACTGATACTGCGTGGGACCAAAGTCAAAGATATGCGCATCGCCAGTATCCCTGTTCCTGTTTTTCCGCGCCGCGTTTTTTCTTGCCAGATAACGCAGCGCCGCCAGTGGATAATACCTCGGATAAAATTCATGCACCCTTGCGATCTCATCATAAGTCGCTGTCTGGAGCTTTATTCCAAAAACTCTGTCAAGTTCAAATCCCTGATGCTCTTTAAAGTTACGATCAAACCACGTCAGATCCGCTTTTACATCCTCCGATATATATTCCTGCATATATCGGTAAAAGCAGTATTCAAACATCTGATTACCAAGACCTCCATGAAAGCGTATAATAAACAATGCTATTCTCCCATTTTTGCTTAATTTTTCTGTATTCTATCTTACAAAGTGCCCGCCCGGTATTTCTTCCGCCCCTTATCAGCAATACTTTGCAGATAAGGGGCTTTGCTGCAGATCTATCCATCGTTTTTATGGTCTTCATGGATTAGGTTTGCGATCTCTTCCGCATTGCGCTCCTCTGAAAAATATTCCTTCGCACGCTCTTCTCCCGCTTTTCCCATCTGCTCTATCTTCTCCGGATGCTGCATCAGATGTTTCATCGCCTTAATAAGTTCTTCCGTCCCATCATACAAATAACCTGTCACCTGATCCCTGATGATCTCAGGGGTTCCGCCGCTGTTTCTTCCGATCACCGGCATACCGTGGAGCATATATTCTACGGTCACCAAACCAAAGCCCTCATATTCGGAAGCAATCAGTCCGACATCCATGGTATCCAGAAGCTCATGCACATTCGTACGATAACCTGTCATCTTTACCTGCGTCAATCCTGCCTGCAGGATCTTCTTTTGCAGTCTGTCACGGTAGCCGTCTCTGCCATCACCCACCAGATAGACCTCATATTCTGTCAGTCCCTCCTGATTCAGACATTCGCATGCCTCTAATATCTGCTCCTGATGCTTCATCGGGAACAGATAACCGATATAACAAAACCGTATGGGACGCTCTGCCGGATCCCTTCTTTTTGCAGGATATTCCCCGCTGACACCGTCATAAATCCGTCTGATTCTGACATTAGGATACCTTTGCTGATAATTGTCCTTCAAAGCGTCGGAAATCGTCACAAGACACTCCGACTGTTCATATAGTTCACAAACTCTTTTCTCCGAATAAAAATATTTCATATGAAAGTGTTCCCATGAAAATTCCCGGATATGCCAGATATGCCTGCACTGAAGCTTTTCAGCAAGCATAGCTCCTGTTCCGATCACACTGGAATTGGAATAGATCAGATCCGGCTTTTGTCCGAAAATCTCTTCATCACATAATTTTTGATATAAGGAATCTACTTCCTGCATCAACTTTTTCTTACGTCTGACCTTTTTGACCAGAAACCGAAGCGGTGTAGAATAGACCGCCTGCCACTGTGTCACCGGATGGACGATTACCTGTATGCCCACTTTCGACAACTGCTCCGCCATTCCACCCTCTGCAGGAACTACCACAACCGGTTCTTCCCCATATTTCGTCTTTAACAAAAGCGCAAGATGAAACAGCGCTTTATTAGCGCCATACATATTATCATAATGTGTGATAAATAATATCTTCATATCAATCCCCATGTCGCCTTTGGCGGCTCAAACAGAAATGAAAAACGCTGTTCATCGGCATTATGGTTTTTGCACTGCCTCTCCCAACACTTCCTCTTTATCCCGCCTGATCGCGACGCCATCCTTGATCTCATAGATCATATCACAATTTCTGATCGTCGTCAGACGATGCGCAACAATAATCATTGTCTTCGTCCCATGCAGGGAATCAATAGATTCCATAACCGCCGTTTCTGTTTCTGTATCCAAGGCGCTGGTCGCTTCATCCAAAACCAGAATCTTCGGATTCTCATAAAGCGCCCTCGCAATAGCGATCCTCTGACGCTGTCCTCCGGACAGCCTGACGCCGCGCTCCCCCACCATCGTATCCAATCCCTCCGGAAGTTCGCGGACAAAGGGCGCCAGCTGCGCTTCTTCTAAAGCATGCCATATTTTATCCTCTTCAATCTGATCCTCATAAACTCCAAATGCCACATTATTACGAATCGTGTCATCGGTCAGATAAACCGCTTGCGGTACATATCCGATGATTTTTGACCATCCCGGAAGATTTCCATAGACATCCACGCCATCCAGCAGAATCCGTCCTTTCTGGGGTGCCAACAGTCCTAAGATCACATCAGCCAGAGTCGTCTTTCCTGCACCGGATGGTCCGATCAAAGCGATGGATTGTCCTTTCCGGATCGTCAATTCCAGATCATTCAGCACCGCTTCTTTTCCGGCGGGATATTTCCACGTGATCTTATTAATCACAAGTTCCCGATCAAACTTTAATGGTTCTACCTTATCCGGATCCACGTCCCTCATCTGATAAGTTGCTTCATTTTCAATACTCTTTAACATTTCATACATGGAATCCAGTCGGGGGCGGTTGTACATGATCGCATTCAGATTCGTCGTAAGACGGCTGACCGCAGGGAATAGACGAAATGCAGCAGCTGCGATGATTGCAAGATTCGTCACAAAACCAGTAATATCATTGATCATATGAAGACGCACGATCACTACTCCAATCAATCCGCCGATACACACCACTTCATATACATTGGTGGGAATGACATTTAGGAAGTTATTGCGCTTTGCCGCCCTTGCATTTAAAGAGCAGGACTGGTCAAAACTATCTTCAAAATATTTCTGACGATTCATCACCATGATCTCCTTGATTCCGGTAAATGCCTGCGTCAGATATTGCAGCATCTTTGCTTCACAGTCCTGTCCGATCCGCCCAAACATCTTTACCAGCTTTTTCAATCCGAAAAACAAAATCAGCATACAGGAGCCCAGAATCCCCACAAGAGAAAACGCAAGAATCGGATCCAACATCACGATATATGCGCTGATCGCCGTAATGGTAAACACCTCCGCAAGCACACGGAACAAATAAAAGAATACTGCAAACACGCCGACTACATCCTGATTAATTGTCCTGATCAGTACAGATGAATTAACACCAAGATGAAACAGATAAGAACTGTGCAAAAACGTATTGGCTGTTTTGATGGACAGGTCACGCTGCACGCTGGTGGAATACCATGCCTGCACATATGATGACATCATCAAATAGGCATTCTTCAAAATATACACAATGATGATCAGTATCCCCATAACCGTCATCATCTGAACCGGAGTATCCATTTGAAACCATCTGGAAAAAAAAGCGACATACCATTCATTCTTTGCTTCTTCAGGCGTCATGATCGTCTGAATAAATGGTAAAAGAGAAGAAACGCCCAACAGCTCCCACACGGATCCGATCAATGCGATCGCCGTCACAACAACATACTGCCGCTTCTGCTTCCGGTTCATAATATAATTTAGTTTTTTCAAAATATCTTTCATTGCTTTCATGTGATTACATTATCCTCCTACACGGTATTTGACCGCCCGCATCCGTCAAATCTCCTGAGTTCCTTTCAGCCTCTTCACCCACTCATAAAGCATCAGAATTCCCGCCATGTAAAACAATGCCATATTATAGATCATATATCTGGTCTGGCAGAAGATGAGCGCAGCCGTCACACAGACATTCACAAGGATACTGATAAGAACCGTCAATCCAAACAAACCGGTTCGCCTTGTTTCTTTTCTCCAAAGGCATGTCCCCATCAGTCCGATATATATTAGATAAGCCGCAAGCGCATACCAGTCCAGTAATACGTTTCTCTTTGCCACGGAATTGATCAGTCCGTTTCCCACGGAAGCCAGATATACTTTCAGATACGTTCCGAGATTGTCAGCCAGCAGCGAACTAACGATAACGCTGCTCATACGGTCCGCTTCCTGCTCCGCTTCCAGTCCCTCCGCAAACCCCTGCTCCATGGCATATTCAATAAACATAGGTCCTGTAGTATCAATCGTGATCTTGTCATAATGTGCGCCATAGTGCGCTTCCAGATTGCGCCATCCCGGCTTGGCAAAACGGTAATTACATTCCTTTTCTTCCAGAATCTCCATCACCTGCCGGAACAGTTCCCGTACCACGGGATCCTCAATCAATGCCGCATCCTCTTTATCCGCTATATAAAGCGAAGTGGTAAGCACAAGATTCATATCTCTGGTATTCTGCGTAAATTCGCCCCGCATCACATAATTGTATAATCTTGTCCCGCCCAATGCAAGCAGGATACTGCAAAGAATCATCCCCGCAACGGCAGCCATCCGTTTGAAATATCCCTTTTGTCCGATCCAGCCAAGCAGCAGCGTCCCAAACAATACGATATAACCCACCGCCATCTGCTTTCTGACATCCATCATGACTGCTGCCAGTATAAGCGCATAAAGCACATAACGCATATGCTTCTCCCACAATGCTTTTAGCAGAAGCGTAATAAAGATCAGCCACAAAGAAAGTGTAATGCCCTCTGTCAATATGCTGTTCGGAAAGATGGACGCCCTGCCTGCAGCAAACTGACACAGCAGCGCAACCGCAAAATGCATGGCAATCATCACATAAGTCATCCATTCCTTCCATGCGTATTTCTGCCTCAGATACATGGTCAGATACCATACGGCAAACGACATCAGCAGATTCTGCGCAAAAGCAACCGCATACAGGTAACGCGCCTCACCAAAGACCATTCGGAATATCATCAGGAACAACGGATATACCGGTTCTCTTGCCGATATCATATGGATATATCCATTAGAATCAGCACCCAGCTGCGGGCCGTAGATCAGGCACATTGTCACATAGAAGATAAGGCATACCAAAAGAGGAAGCCATTTTTCAGCCAGTCCGTTCTGCTTATGCTCTGTATTACTGATCTTACTTTCTTTCTCAATAATTGTCTGCTTCATTTACCCGTCTCTTTGATCCTGCTTTCTGATCCAGCCGCTCATCCATTCATATCTTTGTGCCTATCAGAACATAGTTCCATCGGCGCTTATGATTCTTTTCCTTTGATGGGCTCTGTGGCAAGGAGCTCCCGCTTCTTCTGATTGATTTCCAGCAGATGCATCTCAAATTCCCGCCGTTTCTTCGTCACCATATCTGATAAGATCATGCCCGCAAAGAATGCCTGCAATGCCGCCAATTCAATAAAACCACTGACTACCAACGTAGGCATATTCTCCACCAGACCGCTGTTTAAAAACCTTGCAAATACCCAAAGGAACATCACTGCCGCAACGATAGTCATTACAGATGCCAGCATCGTAAAAAATGACAGCGGTTTATAATCCTTGTACAACTTTATGATCGTGGAAAGCACCTTAAATCCGTCGGAATAAGTATTTAATTTTGACTCACTGCCCTCCGGACGGTCGCGGTATTCCACCACTACATTTTCAATCGCCATCTGGTTAAAGACTGCATGGATCGTCATCTCCGTTTCAATCTCAAATCCTCTGCTAAGTACCGGGTAACTCTTGACAAATTCATAAGACAAAGCCCGGAATCCGGTCATAATATCTTTGATCTCACAGCCAAACAGGCGGTTAATGGCGCTCCTTACCACCGAATTGCCCATGTTATGGAACGGCCGCTTATTTTCCGTAAAATAAGTTGAGGAAAGCCGGTCGCCTACCACCATATCAAAATTCTTCTCCAGCACAAGCGACGCCATCTCCGAGGCATACTCCATCGGATAGGTATCATCCCCATCCACCATGATATAGCACTGTGCATCAATCTCGCGAAACATCCTTCTCAGCACATTTCCCTTACCCTGCCGATACTCATCACGTACCACAGCTCTCAGAGATTATGGTGAATTTTTACGGTTTGTTGGAAAAAATCCTTAATAACGTGATAGAAAAAAAGACAGGTTATCGCAGTAAAACTGTTCTGATATGGAGGAAAGTTTGAATGGATAAAATAGCGGTTTTGATCCCGTGCTATAATGAAGAAAAGACCATAGAGAAGGTTGTTAAGGATGCGAAAGAGGCATTGCCAGAGGCAGTCGTCTATGTGATTATTGGATACATAAAGCCCCTCATAGGGATTATCGAGCAGTACCGTCTTCTTCTCTGTTCCATCATCTAAAAGGATCTTTACCGAACCGTGTACGCTCGTGGCGTGGGTTGTCTGAAATTTTACAGGGATACGATGATGTAGAAGGAAAGGCAGGAGCTTAGATATGGAGATCAAAAAGTATCCG
>DLOP01000188.1:6828-10830 GCA_002478505.1 Lachnospiraceae bacterium UBA7481 | reverse complement strand
AATCAGGTGCGAAGTTTGAGATTATGACACTTTTCGACAACAGATTTGGCAAAAAAGCCACTGAAGAAGTCGGAAAAGCCAGTCTATAACTCCACTATAAACATTATGGTATACAAGTTAATAGGTGCGGGAATAAGGGGAACATAGAAAATAAATCCGGAATTATTGAAGTTAACTATGAAAATCATGGAAAATATTATGTTAGAATTTTTTAGAACGCTCTATATTGTTACTTGTCAAGTGAATCATTTTTATATACAAAAGTACCATAAAAAATTTTAATGCAATAAACAATTTTTAGTTAAAAAAGTCAGGTCTACCGGCGAAGCCGGTAATCCTGACTTAAATATAAATCCCCGCCACATTTTCACCATATATTCTGAATATCCTACATTCGATAAAGTAACGGTTGCCGCCAACTTCTCATATGATCCCCCTAAATGATAAGATCAACAGGATGCAGGTGATCACGATAATTCCCGCAAGCAGCCATAAACCAATGGGTTTCCTGCTCTGCATATTTTGGGATTCCGAGATATAACCCGCTTTGCGCAATGCCATGGTTATGGGTTTATAAAGCAGGAATGTGAACCCGGCATTCAGTCCTGATTTTAATAGATTGAACGGAAGAAACGCGGGAATCAGCAGCTCTGCCACTGCTTCACGGGGATATCCCATATAAATAGGCGTTATCAGATAATTCCATAGCAGCATCACCACTACCATCGTCAGGCTGCCCGCTACCAATCCTATCACGGCGCCGGATAGTGTCCTTTTCTTTTTATAGATAAAAGAAGCTGTACAGGCAAAGGAACATGATGATACGATGTTCATAATGAGCCCTATAGGTCCGTTCTCACTGATCGTCACCATTTCAATCAACGACACGATCACAGATACGATCAAGGAAGTCATCGGTCCCCATATCAAGCCACCCAGCGTGATAATGATATCTTTGGGGTCATACTTCAAAAATAGTACAACGGGAATCCTTCCAATCACCACTACTACATAGGCTATTGCACAAAGCATGGCGGTTGTGGTTATCTTTTTAGTCTTGCTGTCCATATGTCATTCCTCCTAAAAATAAAAATCAGCACCTGAATAACCATATCTTTCAAGTGCCGGGAATTTAAAGCAACATCACGCGACAATATAAAATAGCATCATACCGCATCATGTAATTTCATCTTCTTCCATCCAGACTATACTGTTGGTTTTGGAATCGCACCAAATCCTGCGTTTTCACGCTCGCGGACTTTACCGCCAATCGGGAATCTCACCCTGCCCTGAAGATATATCACTATTCAGTTGTCAAGCTAGCTAATTATACCACTTAAATTACCCATATGCAATACTTTTGCTGCTTAAGAATTCTGCAACATTTGTTTATGATACTGCAACGTATACAAGTCGTAATACCGCCCCTTCCGGTGCAATAATTCCTGGTGGCTGCCCTGCTCCACGATCTTGCCATGGGACAGCAGGATGATGTTGTCCGCATACTGAATGGTGGAAAGCCTGTGCGCTACGATCAGCATGGTTCCAATATTCTTCATTTTTTCAAGACTGTCCTGAATCAGCAGCTCCGTCTCCGTATCAATGTTAGCGGTAGCCTCATCCAGGATCATGACCGAAGGCCTGTGGATAATGGTGCGGGCAAAGGAAAGCAGCTGTCGCTGTCCGGCAGAGAAATTATTTCCCCGCTCCCGCACTATTTCATCCAGCCCATTTTCCAGCTTACAGATGAAGGAATCCGCGTTGACATAGCGACAAGTCTCCCACACTTCCGCGTCCTCCACATTCTCCTTGCGCAGAAGGATATTACTGCGGATATCGCCGGAAAACAGGAACACATCCTGAAGCATCTGACCAAAATGCCGCCGCAGGGAGGATATCTTGATTTTCCGGATATCGATTCCATCGATCAGGATCTGCCCCTTCTGAATATCATAATTGCGGCAGATCAGGCTGAGGATCGTAGTCTTCCCGGAACCGGTAGATCCTACAAAGGCCACCGTCTGCTTCGGCTCTACATGAAATGACACTCCCTTCAGCACCCATTCATCGGGTTTATAGCAAAACCATACATCCCTAAATTCAATCTCTCCCTTCAACTCAGACAGTTCCATAGCATCGGGTTCGTCCACGACCTCCGGCACCATATCCAGAATGGTAAAGATCTTCTCTGCCGCGGCAAAGGAGCGCTGCAGCATATCAAACTGCTCCGCCAGAGCCTGGATGGGATTAAAAAATCGGGAAATATACATATAAAAGGACACCATGATGCTGCTGTCAATCACCTGTCCAAAATAATGGATATCCCTGATATAACCCTTTGCCCCAAAATAAAACAGGCACAGGTTCGAGGAAATATAAAGCATGTAGACCATAGGCTGGAAAATTCCAAATACAAACATCCGATTCAGTTTCGCCTTCTGCAGCTTCCGGCTGCGATCCACAAAATCATCCAGCTTCTGCTCCTCCCTGTTAAAAATCTGGGTAATCTTCATACCGGACAGATTCTCAGACAGATAAGTATTGATGTCTGTGGTAGCGTCATTGACTCTGCGGTGTACACGGCGGGAAAACTTTCGGAAGATCACAGTAAACAGCACTACAAAGGGCACAAAGCACAGCACCATCAAGGTCAGCGCGTAGTTCAGCATCAGCATGGCGCCCAGTACTCCCACGATCACCATAGAGTTTTTCGCCAACGTCACCAGAATATTGGTAAACATATAGGAGATGGCATTGGGATCGTTGGACACCCTGGTCACCAACTTTCCCACAGGGATGTTGTTCAGCTGATCGTGACTCAGGTTTTCAATATGGGTGAATACATCCAGCCGGATACGGGACAAGATCTTCTGACCCGTTTTCTGCAAGATCATCGCCTGACAATAAGTACAGAACATGGACACCACCAGAATTCCCGCATACAGTCCAACCATGGCATATAACCGGCTCAACTCAAAATCATTTTTAATAAGACCCTGAATCCGTCCTATGATCAGCGGAGAAGCCAAATCATATACGATGGAAAAGAGCATCACAAAAAACACCAGCACAAAGCTCTTCCAATAGGGTCTGGCATACTGCAGCAGACGTCGGACAATCTCCCCGTCCGACATCTTCCGCTCTTTATCAGATTCATCCCTTACCTTTCGGAGCGCTGCGTAAGCCATCAGGAATACGATCGAAAAAACGCCGATGATAGCGCCCACAATCAATATCGGCAGATACTCAATCATTGTGCTCAGCTCCTTCCTCCTCAAGTTTCTGAAGATCCACCATCTTCCGGTATTCCGGACAGGTCTCATACAGCTTTTCGTGCGAACCCGCCGCCATCAGCTCCCCATCCTCCAAAAATAAAATTTTGTCCATCTTCTCAATGGTAGTAACCCGGTGGGCAATCATGATAGTGGTCTTCCCCTGCCTGGTAGTGCGCAGGTTTTCCAGGATCGCCGCCTCAGTCTTCGTGTCTACAGCGGACACGGAATCATCCAGGATCAGTATGGGAGCATCCTTCATCAACGCCCGGGCAATGGAGATCCGCTGCTTCTGACCACCGGAGACCGTGACTCCCCGCTCCCCCAGAATGGTACTGTAGCCATTCTGGAACTCTTTGATATTGCTATGTACATCAGCAAGCCTTGCCGCCTGAACAACGGCTCTGCTATCACGACTATCCACGCCAAAAGCAATGTTGTTCTCAATGGTATCGGAGAACAGGAAATTATCCTGAGGCACATAAGCGCAGCATGCCCTCAGATCACGGATCTTTACATCATTTACATCCATGCCATCTACAAACAATGTTCCGTCCGGGACATTATAAGTACGCAGGATCAGGTCTACCAAAGTCGTCTTTCCGGAGCCTGTCTTGCCCACCAGTCCCACGTTCTCTCCTGCCCTGATGGTAAAGGATATATTTTTCAGTACATCCATCTCGCCATCGGGATAACGGAAAGTCAGATCACGGAACTCGATATCCCCCCG
>DLOP01000188.1:0-6773 GCA_002478505.1 Lachnospiraceae bacterium UBA7481 | reverse complement strand
GTTCAGTGACGCCTTTCCCCGGGATGTCATATCGATCAACTCGGAAACTGCCATGATAGGCCAAATCACAGCGGTGAAATAGCCGATAAACTCCACCATTTGACCGGCATTGAATCTGCCCCTGTACACCAGATATCCGCCGTAGCCCAAAATCACGCAGACGACCNNCGGGGGGATATCGAGTTCCGTGGTGTCACCATGATGCGCAGCAGTACAGAATACTTGGTATGTTCAATATTAGCGGTCTCATTCTCCTCATTCAGCTTCCGGAAAGCCATCAGCTCCTTTGCTTCCTTGACAAATGCTTTGATTACCGCAATACCCGAAAAACTTTCCTGGGAGAAATCCGAAAGCCTGGAGAAGGCTTCCTGTCTGATATCCCATTTTTTCATCATCTTTTTGCCGATCACTGTAGCCGCCACCAACAGAAAAACCATGGGAATCAGAGATAAAATCGTCAGTACCGAATCCATCTGCCACATGTTCATCACCGCCAGTACCACCAGCAGTAATGCATCAAAGAACATCATGACGCCCCAGCCGAAACATTCCTGTACCGTATCCAGATCGTTGGTAAACAGACTCATCAGATCCCCAACCTTATTGATCTGGTAGTATTCCCGGCTTAAATCCTTCGCATGGTCAAACATACGGTTACGCAGGTCAGCCTCTAAGCGCACCGCAGCCCCGAAGAAACATACCCTCCATAAAAAGCGGCCAAAAACCATGGCCAAAATGATTCCCACCATGGGCATACAGATTCCGTCCAACAGAAAATCCATGTCAAATGTGGTCTGAACCCCATCCACGCTGACGCTGCCACTGTTCATCCCATTGATGATCACGCGGTATAGCTTTGGAATCTCCAACTGCAGATAGTCCACCATAACCAGGGCGATCAGCCCAAGAAGCAGCCATCCTGCATACTTGAGGTAATATCGATTAATATGTTTGCCGAATATCATATATTTTCCTCTTTTAATGTAACGCTCTTTTATAAAAAACAAGGTACATTATGATACGTCTAACGTATTACATTGACATAATGATTTCTCTTGCCATATTCTCAGGAATTGTTTTAGCATATTGATCACCATCAAATACCATCACATCGCCAATGCCATTTTGAAGAACAAATCTAAGTTCTCCGTTTTTTACTTTTTTGTCAGTATACAATTTTTTGATTAGCGCTTCTCGGTCAATATAACTTGGAATTGCAACCGGCAGGTTTGCTCTGTCTAAGATCTTTATCAAAAGCGCTTCATCCTCATCTGTACAATACCCTAACTTCTTAGACAATTTTACTTCTGCAACCAATCCAATTGCCAATGCCTCACCATGCAGCAATTGATATTCGCTAACCGTTTCAATGGCTCTTCCCACCGTATGCCCCAAATTTAGTATCTCTCTTAAACCACTTTCTCTTTCATCTTTTGTCACTACCTGATACTTTACTTTACAGTTTTCCTGCGCAATATTTTGACATATCTCGTCGTTTATTTCAAAAATAGCATCCATATTAGCCAGTAAATAATCAAAAAACTCCCGGCTTGAAATACAAGCATGCTTAATTGTCTCAGCTAATCCACTGGAAATTTGTCTCTTTTCCAAAGTCTTCCAGGTAGAAATATCTATATATACTTTTTTAGGCTGATGAAATAATCCAATAAGATTTGTCGCCAATGGTGTATCTACAGCGGTTTTACCTCCTATGGAAGCATCAGCAGCAGCTAACAATGTAGTAGCATAATTAATAAACGGAATCCCTCTTCCAAAAGTTCCCGCCACAAATCCGGCAATATCTGTAACAACACCTCCACCTACAGCAATAATACAGCAATCTCTTCTGTAGCCTTTTTCCAGCATAGCATCTTCTATAAATTCTTTTGTCTGTCGTGTTTTACTTTTTTCCCCCGCAGGAAAAACTATGATATCACTTTGGTAATCATTCTGCAGTAACAAATCATATATTCTATCTGCATATAATTCTTTAACAATACTATCAGTAACCACAACAAATTTCTTAATTGTTCCCACAAGTCCCGCTCTAAGATCATCAATCAATTTCCGTTCCAGTTCATACCCTATTTCTATTTCATAACTATCATCAACAACCTTTTTTAAACCTACATTAAAAATACTCATTTCTCCTCCAAAAATCTGCTAAATATATTTGATTTTACCATATAGCCTCTTCCATCACAATAAAATATTTATGCTCCTTGTCTCAAAAAAACATCAAACAAGGGAAAGCATATTGCTTTCCCTTGCAGTGTCATTTTATCCCTATCCAAAAATAATTATTTTGGGATTGTCTTAAAAACGTAAAGTTTTCTCCTTTAATACTTCTTCCTGTTTTCTTGCAATATGTCTAAAATACAGAAATCGAATTAGCAACCCGCCTAACCAACCTACAGGTGCAGCAATCCAAATGCCACGATAAGCTAATTCCGTACCAGACAATATGATAGCTGTAGGAACCTGCAAAAGACACAGTGAACCGACTGAGGCAATCATTGGAACGAATGATTTTCCATATCCCAACAACAAACCATTCAATATCTGCATAGCTGCAAAAACCAAGTAAAACACAGATACCGTCCGCAGGTAGCCATTCCCAATTTGTACAACATTTAGATCACGATTAAACAGGGATATAAAGACAGAAGGAAACAGGCATATTACAACAGAGATAAGAACGGAAATACCCACCCCCATAACCAAAGCTGATTTTCCACCTTTGATTACCCTGTCAATTTTCTTAGCTCCGTAATTTTGAGCAGTAAAGTTTGTCATAGCTTGTCCCAAATTCAAGGCTGGCATTTCTGCAAAAGAATCTACCTTAGAAGCCGCAGTATACGCCGCCATACAATCAGTTCCAAAACCGTTAATTAAAAACTGTATGGACATAAATCCAACACTCACAAATACCTGTTGTAACATGGCAGGCGTACCAATTATTAAACTTTTTTTCAATTCATGACAATCAAGCTGCAAATTCCAGAAACGAATGAATAATTCCGGGTAACGCCATTGCATATAAAACATACAGGTTAAAAATGAAAAAGTCTGTGCCATTATTGTTGCAATTGCTGCACCGGCAACTCCCCATTTTAATATAGTGATAAAGAAAATATCTAATACAATATTGATAAGTGTCGCTGCAATCAGTATATACGTTGGTGTCTTAGAATCTCCCATCCCTCTGAAAATATTCGTCAAAGAATTATAAGCAAATGTAGGGATAACACCAATAAATATAATTTTCAGGTAACTATTGGAGATTGACAGCAAATTCTCAGGGACTCGAAACAACACTAATATCTGATAAGACGAGCATACTCCAACAACTGCTATCAAAATAGAAAGCACTATTGAAAATAGGAAACCCGTATCAATTACTTTCTTTATCTGCTGCATATTTTTGGCTCCAAAATAACGAGAAATCAAAACGCTTGTCCCCAAAGATATACCACTTGATAGTGAAATTAGCAAAAAATTAATCTGATAGCTGAATCCCACTGCTGCAAGACTCTCTTTTCCTAAAAAATTTCCGACAATTACGCTGTCGGCTACGTTATAAAGCTGCTGAAATAAGTTCCCTACTAATATAGGCAGAGAAAAATATAATATGGTTTTCATCTCACTGCCTTGTGTTAAATCTTTCATTAGCATCCTCCATTATTGTTTTTCAAGCACTTTTTACATCAGTTCAGATAAACCGCTTTCCATACATTTTTCCTTTTAAAAGCATACAATTCAATTAATTTAAACATTACTATTGACTTTGTATGTTTTCAAGCATAAAATTGTATGCAAGACAATATTGTGAGGTAAATCCGTATGCCCGTTAATTCATTTGAAAACTATCCAATGAACTGGAAACCTGATAAGGAATTGCTAAAATTTCCTATCTATATTTCTTTGGCTGAGCTTTTAGAACAGGATATTATAAGTGGCAGACTTCCGGCTAACACGCTGCTTCCCCCTCAACGGGAACTGGCTGATTTTTTAGACGTAAATTTAAGTACCATTACCCGTGCTTTCAAACGATGTGAAACAAAGGGACTAATTTATGCCATAATCGGAAAAGGAACTTTCGTTTCCCCAAACGCTGCACTGCCTGTTCTGAACATCCCACAAGATCATCCATATATTGAACTCGGTCCTATCAGACCCTATTATCAATTTAATACTGATGTTGCAAATGCCGCCCGCAGAATTTTACAGGGCACATATTCCGATAAACTGTTTGAATTTGAACTTATTTCAGGAAATGACCGCCATCAAAAGATTGCTGCAACATGGCTATCAGAATTTCAAATTACTACTTCTGCCGACCATATCATTCTGACTTCCGGTACACAAAATGCTCTTGCTATTGCACTGTTATCTCTGTTCAAACCGGGTGATAAGATTATTTCTGATGTTTACACTTATTCAAATTTTATTAGTCTAGCAAATCAGTTAGGTATCCAGCTTATTTCTGCTGCCGCAGACCATGAAGGGATGCTGCCAAAGGATCTGGAAAAGCAATGTAAACTGATGGATATTAAGGGTATCTATCTGATGCCGTCATATCATAATCCTACAAGCATTACGATGTCATCCCGGCGCAGACAGGAAATCAGCCGTATTATAAAAGAACAGGACATAACTCTGATAGAAGATGACACCTACGGGTTTATGACAAAAGATAAATTGCCCCCGCTCGCAACCTTGATTCCTGAAAATACAATCTATGTGCATGGTCTGTCCAAATCTCTTTCCGCAGGACTAAGGATTGCCTATGTGGTGGTTCCTGACAAGTACCAAAAGCTGTTTTATGCCACAGCCAACAATATTACACTGAAAATCCCCTTGCTGAATGCCGAAATTGCAAGTGAACTGATTGCAAGTGGAACCGCTAAAGAAATCATAAAAAAGAAATGTATGCTTTCAGAGGAACGGAATCGGCTATATGCAAAATATTTCCCGGAATATATCTCTGATAATCCTTATGGTTTTTTTCAATGGCTTCCTTTACCAGATGGCACTGACGGATATCATCTTGAAGTACAGGCAGGAAAACTTGGAGTAAAGGTATTGTGTTCAGACCGCTTTGCAGTAGGGGACACTTCCAAATTTTCTGCAATCCGCATAGCCACCTGCTCCCCGCGGACAACAGAGGAATTGGAAACAGGTTTAAAAATTATACAGGAAATCATAGAAGATAATCAGATGCTTATTCGGCGAGAAGATTTTATCATATGATAAGTTTTATTAAACTGTGTTATATACTATTTCCGACTTTCATAGTACTAACGAAATGCCTATTTAGGGGAAATAATATAAAATGCCCCTTAAAACACAAGAAAATAATGTATCTTTCTATAGAAAGTCATAGGGTGGCTAGCTTTTACATGACAATTTTACCCCACCCTATGGTAAATGAAGTGAACCCCTTTTGTTAGACAAAATCAAAGTCTAATGAAAGGGGTGATTTCTATGTCTGGAAGAAAAAAGTACTCAACAGAACTAAAGTTAGAAATTGTAGAACGATATTTAAAAGGAGATATCGGTATAAAAAAATTAGCTGATGAATATCATATTTCCTCCGGCGATATCCGAAAATGGAGAGATGCTTACGAGGAGCATGGTATAGCCGGATTAAATACTAAACATGGAACCTATACTGGTGATTTTAAGGTTTATGTTGTAGAATATATGCATAATACAGGTGCATCTATCCGAAAAACAGCTGCTCATTTTAATATTCCTTCTTTCGGAACCGTTTCCCAATGGGAACGTATCTATTACGAGCAGGGAAAAGATGCCCTGTACCAGGAACAGAGAGGCAGGACACCAAAAATGGGAACAAAACAGCCACGGAAACCCAAAGCAGATATAGAGACAAACGAAGACTTATTGGCCGAAGTGCAGCGTCTTCGCATGGAGAATGAATACTTAAAAAAATTAAATGTCTTAATTCAGGAGCGGGAAAGATCAAAGAAGCCGACAAAGTAGCTGTCATTACAGAATTAAGGCAGACATATAAACTGACAGCATTGCTTGAACTGGCAGAAATGCCGCGGAGCACCTATTATTACTATGTAAAACAGATGCAAAAACCGGATAAATATGCTGCCATAAAAGAAGAAATCCATGCCATTTACCATGAAAACCTGGGACGGTATGGATACCGCCGCATCACAATGGAGCTGCATAACCGTGGCTATCAGGTCAATCATAAAACAGTTCTAAAACTGATGAAAGACCTGCATTTGAAATGCATGGTAAGAATTAAAAAATATCGTTCGTACAAGGGTGAAGTCGGAAAAATTGCACCCAACATATTGAAAAGGGATTTCAGTACAACAGCCCCGAATCAAAAATGGACTACAGATATCACAGAATTTTCCCTGTTTGGGACAAAACTGTATTTATCACTCATTTTAGATATGTACAATGGGGAGATTGTCAGTTATGAGATTAGCGAAAGACCGGTACTGGAGCAGGTGTTACGTATGCTGGACAAAGCCTTTTCCAAGCTTCCTAATGATACAGACCTTATTTTCCATTCAGACCAAGGCTGGCAGTATCAGCACAAAACCTACCAGAGGCGTCTGAAAGAGAATGGGATCAGGCAGAGCATGTCAAGAAAGGGAAACTGTCTGGATAACGCTGTAATGGAAAACTTTTTTGGCCTGTTGAAATCGGAACTTCTTTATTTGCAGGAATTTCATTCCATGGAAGAATTCCGGATTGAGTTGGAGAAATATATGGATTATTAT
>DLOP01000080.1:8476-25614 GCA_002478505.1 Lachnospiraceae bacterium UBA7481 | reverse complement strand
TGCTTCAGGAAATCTTTATTATACAGGAAATTCGTCAGAAAAGATTATCAATTCAAGATACATGAATATGCTTTTTTGATTCTTCCAAATGTATCAACATTGTGTATTTCCATTACCCTTAAAATAATGCTTCAATCAGTGAAAAATAGTACATCGACACTTATGTTTGAGGAAGTGCCTGCAACTATGTTCTGGGTGCCGCTTATATGCTTTTTACTATTAGGTGTCAATATATCTTCCGTTATACTCTTTCAAAAGCTGGTACAGCTGGGAGAGGAAGAACGGAAACGTGCCATATTGGAAAATCAAATGGTGCAAATGCAGCGGGAAATAGAAGAAATTCAAGATATATATGTCGATATGAGAGGGCTTAGGCATGACATAAAAAGCCATTTAGAAAGTATAGCGGCAGTGATCAGAAGAATATCAGGTAAGGACAAAGAAGAACTTGACAATTATATTGATAAAATGGAAACAACAGTCAGCAGGTTAGATTTTGCATATAGGACAGGAAATCCGATCACAGACGTTATTATCCATCAAAAGAAACAGGAAGCAGAAAAGCAAAATATCTCGTTTGAAGCAGATTTTATTTATCCCGATAAGCAGCAGATAGATGTTTATGATATAGGCATTGTGCTGAACAATGCACTGGAAAACGCAATCGAAGCAAGCAGCAAGGTGGAGGGAAAGAAAAGTATCAGTCTGCGTTCTTACATGAAAGGAAACTTGTTTTTTATTGAAGCGGAAAATGATTTTTTAAGTGAAATTATTTTTGATAGTGAAACAGGGTTGCCAGTCAGCAGCAAAGCGGACAAGCAGCTTCATGGGTTAGGCATGGAGAATATACAAAGGTGTGCCAAGAAGTATAAGGGGGATATCGACATAACAATTCGTGACATGGAGAGGAACAAGAGGTTTATCCTCACAATTATGATGTATGAAAAGTAGTTCACTCTTGAAAATCCGTAGTTCGCGCCAAATCTATGAAAAATATTTGTAGATTGGCGATAAACACAATAGAGACTATTTTGGATTGCAAAGAAAGGAAAGGTACTCTATATGTCAATGGAGATTAACGGGAATCGTCTTGACTATTCAGTCAAGAAGCAGAATTGCAGTAACTATGCAACAAGTAGCACAAAAGATAGTAATGTGACAACAAGTACGGTGGAATTGAAAACTTCAACACCTGGTGTAACCAGAACAGAGCAAATCAAAACGGGATATAGTAATGTAAATGATTATTCTAAATATTTGCAGGAAAAATACAGCTACATGAATACGGGGACTACTTCAATGCAGGGTGTTCCGACAACGGTATCGGTATCAAGTGCGTTTTTGAAAAAATGTATGAATGACCCGGAAAAAGCTAAGTATTTGGAGGAAAATTTATCAGCTTTGCCAGAGTGTGCTTCTTATGCTGTATCTCATGCACAAGGAACATTAACAAGTATTGAGTATAGAATTGATGCTAATGGAAATATAACCGGAATATCATCAGGAACAAATGACCCGGACGGAAAGATAGCCAAAGAAAATGCGGAAAGAAAAGCAAAAGAAAAGAAAGCGCAGGAAGAAAAAGCGGCTAAAAGGCGGAAGGAGAAAAAGGCAGAGGAAGAAAAGGCGGTTGAAAGACGGGCAGAGAAAAAAGTAGCCGAAGAGGCAGGGATCGAAACGGGCGAATATACCGTAAGTGCTATGGGTACGGATATTAAGGCGGTTACGCAGAAAGTTATAGCTGCTACTCTGGGAACATCTGCGCCGACAGGGGCAAGCCTTGATATAAAGGCGTAAAGAGCATAAGGCGGTTCTGAATGACAGAAAACTGCTAATAAAAAACATTGATAACAATGGAGGACAAAATTATGGCTATAGCAGGTATTGGAAACAACTACAACAGTGTGTATGAGAGTACATATGCTACATCAAAAAATGAAACGGCAAAGAAAACAGAAACGAAGGAAGCTGCGTCTGTACAGACAGGGAACACGAAGAAATCCGGAACGGACAGCGTATCAGACTATTATTCTTATTTGCAGAAGAATTATGACTGCGTTAAGAATGGCAATGTGGCAATCTCCGGCTCTTACCTAAAGGAATGTGCTAAGAATCCGGAAAAGGCAAAAGAACTGGAAGAAAATCTGTCTTTCTTCAAAGAGGGATATGAAAGAGGACTTAAAAACGCACAAGCCAATGCAAGAACTATCGGGGCAAGATTAACGAATTATTCAGAGAGTTGGAGTATAGACAGTACAGGAAATGTAACCATGCAGGCATCAGTGACAGTTGTGTCTGATACGAAAGGGTGGAAAGAGTTTGCAGAGGAACGGGAAGAAAAATTAAAAGAAAAGAAAGAAAAAGCGGAACAGGAAGAAAAATTAAAGGAACAGAAAGAAGAAAAGCAGGAACAATTGGATAAATTGCAGGAAAATATGCGGGAAGAAATGGAAGAAACGGGCAAGGAACAGTTTGGCGATAAATTAAATGGCGTGGTAGTCATTGCAAAGAATGAAGAAACTGCGGCTGCTTCCAAAGAAGCTGAAGTTATAGGTGCGAATATGGACTTAAAGGTATAACAGAAAAGGAGTGTTTTTTTCTCTCACTACATTCAAACCACCTTTCGCTACATTTCGCAAAAATGTACAAAATTTATACCGATAAATTAAGTAGAGATAGAAAAGCAGAAGCCGGACTGTGATGTGGCCTGCTTTTCGTCCAGGGAAGAACTTCTTTCCGAAGCAACAATAAAAGGACTTCAAATTCTAAAAACAAGGAGGTTAAAGTAATGTCAATCAGTGTTAATAAGGGTTATGAGCAGTTTTACAAGGGAACAGAGCAGTTGCAAAATTATGGTTCTGACAAAAAAGGGAAAACTAAACTTGTCCGCTATGAGTTCAACACAACCGATGAACACGGTAATAAGGTAATGGATAAAATGAGCAGAGAAGAAACATTGCAGGCAATGAAAGACATCCGCTCGCAGTATGGAGATGATGTAATTGTGGAATTTTCCGGGGACGGAATGGCGAAGCTCATAGAGGGCGGGAAAGGCTATTTAGACAGACCGTTTACTGAAGAAGAAGCGGCACGGCAGGCAGAAAGACAGGCAGCATTTGACAGTGCGGTGGTACACAGGGAGAATACACACCGTATGGTAATACCCAATGTGCAGACGAATGATAAGTTGTATAACAGCCTTGCCGGAGCAGATGAAGAAGTGGTAAAAGCGGCTAATGGGATTATCAAGAATTATCTTCTGCCGGGAAATGTATCGGATATGTCAGAAGAGGAACGGAAAAGTATGATTGCTTTTGGTATGGAAGAAGCTAAATATTTAGCTGAAAATTACTTAGACAAAGAACAGGCAGGGGAATTCCTTTCTGCTATGGAAACCATTGCAAAGTACGGTATGAATGGCAGTGTTGCAGAGGACGGCACGGTTACTTACCACATTGAAAAAGGGTTGAATTCTGCCGGACAGGTAGACGATATTGATATTCTGAAAGAAAAAGCCCCGGATTTATACAAAGAGATCAACGAACTAAACCTGAGTATTATTAATCATAAGGACGGCGAAAAGTACGGGGCAAAGTTTTTGGAATTACATAAAAGGGCGGCAAAAGTATTAAATGCAACAAACGAAAAAGGGGAATCTAACAGTGAAGCCGCAGTAAAGGAATATAAAAAATGGGAGGAAGAAACAGAAAAGACAGAACTTCCCCAAATTTTCAAAAATACCAAATACACAAGTATTCAGTCATTTTTTGAGAGTCTGCAAAATCAGAGCCAGTTAACTAATGACTGGTTAAATAACAGTATGGCACGTTTAATGCAATGGCTGAAAAAATAACATGCATTGGGCGACTATGTATTTAAAGCGGCTTCTAAGCGTCCATAAGGGTGTAAAAAAGATACCGGGGAATGATAGTATATAAATATCATTCCTCGGCTTTTTAATTATTCCCGGTTTGCTTCACAGGGGCGACTGGTGAGTCCCTCTTTTTGTAATTTTTTGATACCGCTGATATACGATTATTACATAGAAATGTCCGTTCGTGGCATTAATAAAACTTTGTTAAGGTTTGTGTCGATATATACGATATACCCGTATAAGGCAGGTGATCAAAATGCTGTCAATAGCAGTATGTGATGATGAAGTTATAGAATGTTGTAATATGGCAAGGAAAATCAAAGAAATTCTGGGAGATATGAAAATACCATGCATAATTCGCCAGTTCCGAAGCGGCGGGGAATTGCTGCAGGCACTGGAAAGTTTTGATATTATTTTTCTTGATATCATTATGCAGGGTCTGGATGGGATGAAAACAGCACAGATCTTTCGCGAAAAGGCATCTGATAAGATACTCGTTTTTGTGTCTTCCAGCAGGGAATATGTGTATGAAGCATATGACGTGGAGGCTTTCCAATATCTGCTGAAACCTGTGGATGACAGGAAACTAAAAAGTGTACTGCAAAAAGCTGTTCTCAAAACAGAAAGCCGTTTGCAGGAATTTATCATTGTCAGCAGGGAAAGGCAGAAAAAGAAGTTATTTCTTGATGCTATATACTATTTCGAGATAAAAGGGAGAATGGTTGATGTTCATGGACCGGAAGGTATTTTCACTTATTATGAGCAGATAGGGGAGCTGGAGAACAAACTACGGGATAAAGGTTTTTTCAGATGCCATAAGAGTTATCTTATAAATCTGAAATATGTTGATGGGTATAACAGGCAGGAAGTGATTCTGGAAAACGGGGAAAATATTGTGATCGCAAAAAGAAGATATGAAGATTTCTGTCAAGCGGTGCTTAAGGTTATGCGGGAAAATGGAGGGATTCTATGAAACAACTCTTAGACTGTACAGTTTTGATCGTAGCGCCATTCTTTCTGGGATATCTATGGGCAGCGGGTAAATTTTGTAAGAAATTTTTAGGGGCTTCAAAAAGGCGGGAACGGCTGTTTTTAATATTGTCCATTTTTGGCTGGCTGTTTAGTTGTATTTTGAGCCGGTTGTATTCCGGTCTGTATATTTTTACTGTATTGTTGAAACCTATATTCTTTATGGGATTGGTGGTGCTGTTGTTCCGGTCTGACAGGGAGAAACGGATTTTTGCTGCATCCATGCTGATGGTTGTTGTAAGGACGGTAACAGATTTCAGTGCTTCTTTTTTATTTTGTCTGGAACTGTTTTTTCTGCATATAGTAAAAAAGATTCCCGAACCATTTTCTAAAGATTGGGTAAGCGCATTAATCAGTGGTGCTGGCTATTGTTTTGCTGTATTGGCTGTATGCTGGATGTCAAAGCATCTTGAGCCTGTTTTTTGTGGCAAGCGGGGAAAGTGGTATCTCATATTGGCAGTTCCTTTGCTTGTGATTGTTGCAATGTATGATGTGGCGAGCTTGGGTGCGAGCAATGGTATTATGGTTAGGAGCGGGGGCAACATGGGATTGTATTATGACCAGCTTTTCAGCTTTGCTGAATTTTTGGTTTTGGATTTTTTGTCTATTGCAGCAACAGGATTTTATGTGTTTGGGATGAACCGTATTTATTTGGAACAGGAGAAAAGCGGCCAGTACCACTCGCAGATTGCGGTATATAAAATGTTGACAGAGCAGTACAGACAGTCGGAACGGCTGCGGCATGACATGAAAAACCATATCATTGCCCTGTCAGCGCTGTCCCGGAATAAAGAATGGGAGAAGATAGATGACTATCTGAAAAATATGGAGGGCATTGTTCTGGATGCAATCGGGGATATAACAGGGAATAAGGCGGTGGATGCGCTTCTGTACCAGAAGCGGAAACAGGCAGAAGAGGAAAACATCAAATGGGAGTGTGATGTGCAGATGCCAAAGGAGAGATGTATCAATGAGTTTGACCTTTGCGTATTGTTTGGAAACATATTGGATAATGCATTGGAAGCGTGTGGAAGGATGCAGAGAGGGGAGTGTCGTTTTATCAATATTCATGCCAAAACAGTAAAGAAATGTTTTCTGCTGGAAGTAAAGAACAGTATGGATATATCAGAAAACCACGTAAACGGATTTGCAAAAAAGAGGGATTCGCAGGAACATGGAATCGGTCTTCTGAATGTTGGCGATGTAGTACGTGGATATAATGGGGTATTAAATATTGAAGCTGAGAAAGGCGTTTTCACAATATCCATTTTAATACCGCTTTCTGATGCCGCACATGACATCAAAACGGCTGTCTGAAACATACATCTAATATCGCATATTCACGCCGCCGAAAGAACAAATGAGGGCTTAATATGCTCTTAAAAAAGTGATGATAAGGAGGCGGTACTATGAATACGAAGACAATGGAAGGTCTCGTGGGTGCAAGAACAAATATGAATCTGTCTAATACCCCCATGCGTGTTTTTAAGGAAGCAAGGCGTAGGGGCGATACGGCGACAATGGAAAGGGCATTGGGGTATGTCGGTGAATTTTCTGACAAAGCGGAGGGATATAAGGTAGAAGCTGACAAGGGAATGGCAGAAGATGCAAAGGAGGCAAGGGAAAAAGCAAAATTGCAGCGTGAAGAGGCTATCCAAAAACGTAGGGAAGAACGTGAAAAGCTGGAAAAGAAGATTGAAGAAAACAGAAATGCGGATACCAGTATGGATACCAAAGAGACTGAGTCATGCCTCCTGGAAATCAGTGAGGAAGGGAAAGTGCTGTTAAAGGATAACGCAGGTCTGGATAGTACGGATTCCGATGCAACAAATACAGATTCTGTAAAGGAGTCTGTGACCTATAAAAAGACTGGAGAAACAGTTTCTGGGGAACAGGGTTCAAGCATTTCAGTTTCTGTCTAAATGAGATCAGGAGGATAAAGTTATGGCAATTTCAGGAATCAGCAGACATGCTGGTTCCTTTTTTGGCATTAGGGGTTTTTCCACCGCATATCAATGTCATTACTGCAATCATCGGGAGTTATTTTGACAAATTTCAAATTCTAAGACAGAGAGTTTTATATTGTTATTCATGAAATATTCGCGTCATATTTTGCGATATTTTCAAAAATATTCATGTAATTTAATGCAAAATATAATAATAAATGAATTGAATTTTACACGAAAATATACTATACTGTGTATAGAATCTTTAATATGAGGATGTTTCTCTGTTTTTCATAGAAATTGCATTTTTATTTGAAAAACAAGCATAGGAGGATCGCAATATGTATAGAAAAATTATGAGCTTCTTAGAAGCGTGGAAAGCGAGTGAACACCGTAAGCCCCTTATTTTGCAGGGCGCAAGGCAAGTTGGTAAGACCTATTCCATTCTGGAGTTTGGGCGCACCTGTTATGAGAATGTAGCATATTTCAATTTTGAAACCAATCCCAAGTTGAATGAAACTTTTGAGGAAAATATTAGTCCTGATTATCTAATACCAATTTTGTCACACATTGCAGGACAGACAATCGTAAGGGAAAAAACATTGATTGTATTTGATGAGGTGCAGCTTTGCGAACGGGCATTGACTTCATTGAAATACTTTTGTGAGGATGCGCCCGATTATCATATCATTGTTGCAGGCAGCTTGCTTGGGGTCGCGGTCAACAGAGCGAAATTTTCTTTCCCCGTAGGAAAGGTAGATATTAAAACTCTTTATCCTATGGATATGGAGGAGTTTATGCTTGCATTGGGCGAGGATACTATGGTGGAGCAAATCAAAAAGTGCTTCCGGACCGATAAGCCAATGCCCTCTGCTTTGCACGATGCTGCAATGAAGCGCTACCGTCAGTATCTTGTTGTGGGTGGTATGCCGGAGTGTGTCCGGCAGTTTGCTGAAACCAAAGATTATATTCTTGTACGCCATACACAGGATACCATTCTCACAAGCTATTTAAACGATATGAGCAAGTATAACAACCTGAACGAAATCAAGAAAACAAGGCTTGCCTATGACAGCATTACCGTGCAGCTTTCCCAGAAACATACCCGCTTTCAATATAAGTTGATCAAGAAAGGCGGGCGGGCTTCGGAATTTGAGAATGCTATTGAATGGCTCTGCTTATCTGGTATCGTATCGCAGGTGTACAAGTTAGAACAGATTAGGAAGCCTTTGGAAAATTATCGGGATATTAATGCGTTCAAGATTTATGTGTCGGACTTGGGGCTGCTTTGTGCCAAGAAAGACTTAATTGCAAACGATGTTCTCTATATGGTGGAGGAAATCAACGATTTTAAGGGAGGTATGGCTGAGAACTATGTGAATGTGCAGCTTAGCATTAACGGATATAATACCTATTATTGGGAGTCCGAGCGAGGGGCTGAAATTGATTTTGTCATTCAGCGCGACGGCAAGCTGATCCCCATTGAGGTCAAATCCGCTGACAACACCAGAGCCAAGAGCCTAAAGGTTTATATGGAAACTTACAAGCCGGACTATGCTATCAAGATTTCTGCAAAAAATTTTGGATTCGAGGATGGCAAAAAGACCATTCCGCTCTATGCTGCATTTTGTATCTAAAATCTATCCGGTAAATGCGACGCGATCTGGAAAGATAAAAAATTCGCAACTTTGACACATCTTGTTGTTATAATGAATATATTGGAGGTTTTGTGATGAATGTTTTGATTGTAGAAGACGATGAGGCGATCGCAAATCTGATAAAGATAAATTTGACGGCTGAAGGGTATAGATGTGTCTGTGCTTATGATGGAATGACCGGAGCGGATTATATTGAGAAAGGCGGGTTTGACTTGATCCTGTTGGACATCATGTTGCCGGAGATTGATGGGTATGAACTTCTGGAATATATTAAACCTTTGGGGACGCCTGTGATTTTCATAACAGCAAAAAGTGCAGTAAATGACCGTATTCACGGGTTGAAGCTGGGAGCGGATGATTATATTGTAAAGCCATTCCAGATAGGGGAGCTGCTTGCCCGTGTGGAGGCGCTGCTTAGGCGATATGGGAAGATTAATAAAAAGCTATCCTTTGAGGGTGTAGAGATTGACATGGTGTCAAGGACTGTCACTCAAGCGGGGAAAGTGGTGGAACTGACATTTAAGGAATTTGATTTACTGGTGGAGCTGGTACAGAACAAGGGTGTTGCCCTGTATCGTGACAGACTGTATGAAAAGGTATGGGGTGAGGAATTTATGGGGGATACCCGCACACTGGATTCCCATATCCAGCGGCTCAGGAGAAAGCTGAACTGGGATAAACAGATCAAGACAGTATTCCGTGTGGGATACCGGCTGGAGGAAAGTTCATGAAATTATTCTATAAAATATTTCTTTGTTTTGTACTGCTCTTTGGGATTGCATTTCAGGTTGCAGGGTTTATGCTGATAAATTATGCCTATGGGAATGCAATAGGACAAGAGAAAAAATATGCCTTTCAGGAATTTCAGCAAAACAAGTATATCTTACAGTCAATCCTGTATATGGAACCGGAATTGTTTGAAGGCGGTGCAGACAGCCTCCCCAATATGGCAGGAAAATTTACTGTTCCTGTTACCATTTTTGACGAGGACGGGGTGTGCATTTTTTCAAATATAGGTGCGCAGCCTGAATTTTTGGGGTTTGACGGAGAGGATGATGTTCAGATAGCTTTCCAGATATTCCGGGAAGGAGAGGAAAGCTATATCTTTGTATATGACTGCATAACGCAGGGAGATATAAAAGTCTGTCTGGTTACGGAGACGGACATCAGTTCCGTGGTAAATACCCAGAAAAGCATGATCAAATATTTCCAAAAAATATATGTAGCCATTCTGTGTATAAGTTTTCCTGTGATTTTCCTGCTTACAAAGGTACTGACTGGCTCAATTAAGAAGGTGGGAAAAGCGGCAAGGAGGATTGCGCAGGGAAATTATTCTGAGAGAATCAGCACGGAGGGTAAGGATGAGATTAGTGAGCTGGCATCCGACTTTAACCAGATGGCACAACAGGTGGAGGAAAAAATCGCGGAGTTATCCGATGTGGCAAAGCAGAAGGAAGATTTTGCTGCAAACTTTGCACATGAGTTGAAAACCCCATTGACGTCAGTGATCGGATACGCAGATATGCTGTACCGCCGGGAGTTGACAAAGGAAGAAGTAAAGAGTGCAGCTGAGTATATTTTAAGTGAGGGCATGAGGCTGGAGTCCCTGTCATTAAAGCTGATGGACCTGTTTGTGCTGGATAAACAGGAATTTCTTTTAGAAAAGATGTCTGTAAAAGAAATGTTTGAAAATCTTGAGCAGGGTATAGAACCTGTATGCAGGAAGTGTGGAACAACGCTGCATATGAATATGGATGATAGCATTATAGAAGTGGACTATGACCTTTTTAAGACTATGATTTTGAACCTTGTTGACAACGCAGTCAAGGCAAACTGCAAGGATGTATGGATTGACGGGAAGCAGGAGAGGAATACCTATAAGATCAGGATTATAGATAACGGAAAAGGGATTCCGCCAAAAGAGCTGGGACGGATAACGGAGGCATTTTATATGGTGGACAAGTCCCGTTCCAGGAAACAACATGGGGCAGGACTGGGGATGGCGCTGGTATCAAAAATTGTAAAGATACACAGCGCAGATATGAAGATAGAAAGCGATGGGAAGACGGGAACGGTAGTTAGTATTGCATTCCGTCTGCAGGGAGGTGGCATGGATGAAGAAAACATATAAATATATGTTCCTCACTATATTACTTGCATTGGTTTTTATCTTTGGCAGTATGGTGGGTATGAATATCATACTACAGATAAGAGAAAACCAGCTTTTATCAGAAAGTGGAATAGCGGTAATAGAATCACCGGTTCGCGCGTGGCAAGGAAGGGCAGATGGGACAGATGAGACAGATAAGAATACGGACGAAGAAAGATATTCTCTTACAACGATGCAGGTGAAGGATGTTGTAGAAAGATGGAATAATCGTCAGGGGGAGATACTGCATAATCCGGTGGAAGGGCAGATTTCTATGATGGAAGCGGTTCGGGAGGGTGAGGAATGGCTTAAGTTGATAGGAATGAAAGAAGAAGTGTATGGAACAGATACGGAATTGAATTTTGTAAGAGCAACGCTGAGTGTTGGGATGCAAAAGGATGCTTTAAGTGCTCCTTTGGAGCCTTATTACAGTTTTTGGACGGTACATTTTTCCGGCTCATATCTGGATGCAGTTTTGTGCCTGAATGCGGTTACAGGCAGGGTATGGAGTGCGAGAATCACTATATATGATAATCTTCCGCAGGAACTGCCTTATGAAAAGTTAAGGCAGTTTGTAGAAATGGCAGGACTGCAGGCAGCGGAGGACACGATATCGGTAAATGAAGAAGGGATGCAGGCAGTCCTTATGTTGGAAGACAACCTGCTGTACGCGCAGCTTAAATATCAAAACGTGACTATTGAGGACAACTCAATGGTTGAGTATACCAGCAACGGACTGTTACATGACAGGTATGTGATAGTTTCCTATGAAATATTGGCAGATTAGAAATAATTTACAACTATAACACATCAATAACGAAAAAATAACACAACACTCGTATAGGATAGTATATATCCTGTCCGGGTGTTTTTTATGGGCAGGAAATAAATCGGAAACGGGAGGAAATGGAATCAGATATGGAATTGCAGGTGGAATCATGGAAG
Source organism: Lachnospiraceae bacterium UBA7481 (assembly GCA_002478505.1). Classification (GTDB taxonomy): domain Bacteria; phylum Bacillota; class Clostridia; order Lachnospirales; family Lachnospiraceae; genus NK4A136. Next base: position 14,013 of record DLOP01000080.1, on the reverse strand, counting down.
ACAATTCATAATAGAAAGAGAGGAACAGGAAGATGAGGGATAAGAAAATTTTTACGGCAATGGTGATATGTGCAATGTTTATGGGGATGGCAGGATGTACGAATGAAAGTGGAAATGAACCGAATACTCCGATACAGATAGAATCATCTGTTATAAGGGATGAAAATGAAAATAAGGAGGATGCAGATGTCTCTGATACATGGATTCAGGAGGAAGCTCAGGTGCAGCCCTCAGCTTCTGAGAATAATGATGGCGCTGTGGGTGAACAAACAGATGTGGAGCTGGAGAAGGAACTGGAAAATTATCGTCAGGAGCGGGAGGATATGATCCGGGAGACTAACGGCCTGGTGGAAGGCGGTTCACCAGATGAGGATAATTATTCCTTTGATATGTCAGGATCATTTTATGCAAGTCGGTTTGATACACGGGAAATTACGGAAGCCTATGCAGCTGCACGAATTTATGTGACAGATACACTTGGGATAAAACCAAGTACAAAGATGGTGACTTATATGTGTATCGATCCGAGAATGCTGGCGATTTATGATGAGGAGGATAAAGGCGTTGCATCAGGATATGACAGCAGTAATATTTTTGTCTGTGAATATTGTAATGGAGATGGTATATGGCAGTATCTAATTCTTGTCCGTGACGGTAAGGGCAGCGCATGGAGCGTGATTCATAATGGAAGCAGCTATAAGGAATAGAAAAACCGGAAGTGTTTTTGATGGAAAATAAAATGTGGAGGTAAAGAAATGGAGTCAAGGATGGAATTGCAGGTAGAGCATCTATGCAAGTCCTACCGGAAAAAAGAAGCGCTAAAGGATGTAAACTTTAAGCTGGAACAAGGAGTATATGGACTTTTAGGCGAAAATGGCGCAGGGAAAAGCACACTCATGAGGATTCTCACCACGGTAGATTTTCCCACCAGCGGCAACGTTCTGTACAGAGGGAAAAACATTACTGAGATGGACGAGGATTACCGTAATCTGGTTGGATATATGCCGCAGGATTACAGCGTATATCCCGGTTTTACGGCAACAGATTTTCTGTCTTATATGGGCACACTGAAAGGAATCCCTGAAGACAAATTGAAAGCTAAGATACCGGAAGTGCTGGAATTTGTCAATCTGTCTGATGTTGCAAGCAAGAAAGTGAGGACTTTTTCAGGAGGTATGAAAAGAAGGATCGGTATAGCACAGGCGATACTGAATGATCCTGAAATCCTGATATTGGATGAGCCAACGGCAGGGCTTGATCCCAAAGAGCGGATAAGGTTCTCAAATATACTAAGCAACATGGCAAAAGAAAAAATAATCCTGCTATCAACACATATCGTGTCGGATATAGAAGCTATTGCAAATCAGTTGGTCGTAATTAGGAAAGGGGAGATTAATAAGACCGGCGATATCGACCAATTGGTAGAAGGAGTGGCTGGCAAGGTGTGGGAGGCAACCGTCGGGCAGGATATGGTGAATACTGTAAGCGCAGAGCGGGCAGTCATTCATATCAAACAAATAGGGAAGGATGTCCAGATTCGTTTTGTGGGAGATCAAATTCCAAATATTGAGTGTAGGTCTGTAGTGCCTACTTTGGAAGATTACTATATATATGTTAATGAAAAACAAAAAGGAGTGGAGTGATATGAGAAAAAATCATATAAAGTTTATGGCGGCAGGAATGCTTGTTTTGGCGTTTATGACAGGATGTGGTTCAGGTGACAATAAAGCAGATGAGGGATCAAATAGCATTATTTCTATGAATATGGAAGATGTTGGACTTAATACAGGAGTGCAGGGGAGCCAAGTGGATGCCGAAGATGAGCAGGAGAGTCAGACGGATGTCGAGGACGAGCAGATGGAAGAAAACAGCCAGTCACAGTTCCAGACTGTAGAGGCTATCGAGGATGAACTGGCTGCTTTTCGGGCTGAGAGAGAAAAAGGGATTTCTTCTATTGGAAATTATATGCTGGTGCAATCTCCGAATGAGGAGAACTATAATTACGGTGTTGGTGACATCAGTTACATGTCCGGATTTGATTCCAGAGAATTGAATGAGGCATTTAAAGCAGCGAGTGCTTATATTAAAGGTACGCTGAATTTGGAAAGCGATGCATGGTCATGCATCGATCCAAGAATGACAGCTATCTATGAAGATGAAGATAAAGGAGTTGCGAACGGATATGATGCGGATAATATATTCCTCTGTGAATATAACGATAATGGAAACTGGCAGTACCTGATTCTTGTCAGGGAAGGAAAAGGTTCTGACTGGGAAGTTCTGTATCATGGTAGCAACTACAAAACGGAATAGTGCGATGGGAGAGAGTGATAAAATGAAAAAACAAATATGGATGGAATATCGAAAGCTATGGAATAAAATAGCTTGCGTTGCGGTCATTGCCATGTGCGTTGTTGTTTTGGTGCATTTGTTCATATATCTGAGCCTTCAGTATCGGTCAATAGATAGCCGTGGAGAAATTGTGGAGGGATTGGCATCTTACAGGGCACTACGAGAAGCAGCGAAAGAACTGGAAGGAGTCATGGACGGGGAGTATATACAGAACTTGATAACCAGTTATAATAGCAGTTTCGATAAAGCGTATATGGCAGAACATAAAGGGTTTTTAGGAACCGCTGGCATGACAAAGTATATGGTTCCCAATTACTTTATCAATTACGCTTATTTTGGATCTTATATGTCAAATGGAAATAACAAGGTTGGCTTGGATTACGATTTCCTGGAGACAGAGGATAAGTTTTATACAACCTATAAGGAAACAGTAAAAGAACATTTAGCAGACGGCAATATATATTCAAATATGTATACAGATGAACAGCTCCTTGTTCTGAATAAGAAGGTTGATGATTTAAAAACGCCTTTTTCGACCGGATATTATCAAGGACTGGCAAATCTCAGAGCATGGTATATTATGGATTACAGACTGGTGTTTTTTGTACTGGCATTCGGGCTGGCAGGTTTATATTCAAAAGATAATTCCGGCGGTGTCACGGAACTTACTCTTTCATCCAAATATGGAAGGAAGAAGAATTTGAATGCACGATGGATCGCCGGAAATTTGTTTATAGCGAGTGTGTATTTGATCTATCTTGGGACTCAGTTGGTTGTGAATGGATTGATCGGTACTTTGGCTGGCTGGAATATGTCAGCTCAAATGATGTGGTTTACCTGTCTATACAATATGACATTCGGAACCGGACTGCTTATTATGTTTGCTGGTGGTATGCTTGGGACCCTTGTCGTCGGGAATATAGTTATGCTGGTTTCCATGAAAACGAAAAACATGAAATTAGCAGCTGCATTTTCCATCATAGCAGTATATGTGATTACACAGACGGAAAATATGTTCGGCACTATAGGTAAATTTATATTTATCAGCCCTATTAATTTTGAGAAAGATTACCTGATCGAAATGTATATGTTCATAGGCAATACAGCAGTGCCGTGGTTTATTGTTATCTTTGCTGTGGCGGTGCTATATGTGTCACTATTATATATAATTATAAGGCTATCTTATAAAAAATATCATATAAACTGACGGTGGTGATGTAATGAAAATTACTATATTAGAGTGTAAGCGAATTATAAGCAGGAGAGTACTTTTGGGGTTTCTGGCGTTTGTCCTTGTTGTCTCCGTTTATGACAGTCAAAGGAATTTGGATAGATATAATGTGCATGACACACAGGGAATTGCAGTCACTTGGAATGATAATCTGTCAAGTGCGAAAGGCGCTTCCAAAGGGCTTTATCTGGATAAGGAGTGTATAGAAAGTCTGCGAGAGGATGCAAACCTGTATGGCTACCTGAACGGTGACAATATCATGGAATTGATATCCAGCAACTATGAAAGAAAACCCTTGGAAGAATTGTCAGATGATGAAATGAGTCAATTTTTCCGGATAAGGGCAGAACTTATTAAGGAGAATCTTGTGCTGGATACAAAAATGGGTTATACGGATGAAGAAATAGCGGATTTTATGGATAGGGCAAAGTCACTGTCCGCCGTATCCATGGAGTATGCCGAAGGGTGGAAAGCGTTGGCGGAAAAGATGGGGAACTTTGTTTTCCTGATCGTTATCATTATAGCGGTTCTGGTATTGCCGCTGTTTGGACGTGATCCTGCGGTGCTGATGGAGGAACTGGTGCGCTCCAGCAGATACGGAAAGAGGCAGCTGGATATGGCTAGGATTGCAACGGCTTATTTGACGGCAACCGTTCTTTACTTATGCAGTATGGCGGTCTATTTTATCATTGTAATGCTGCCTTTTGGTTTTGAAGGAGCGAATCAGCCGATTCAGAGCAATGTGAGGACATTTTTTTCCCTTTACAATATTACCTACCTACAGCAATTTTTATGGAATCTGTTCAGGGGGTATGTGGTACTGATCTTTATGGTCAGTCTGACGCTAATCGTTACGATTCTTTTAAAGAATATTTTAGCTGGTGCTTCTGTCATAGCAATCTTTCTGGTGATGCTCGTGATTTTTAACCAGGTATATCTTTATCCGGTAAACCATTGGTTCGCAAATTTTTTGCCTGTGAGAATGACTAATTTCTGGCATTTTTATATAGGAAATGAATTATATCGAATTTGTGGATTTAGCATCTCCTGTATGAGCTGGAGTATTGTTGTATCTTTGGCTTTATCTGTGATTTTATTGGCAGGTAGTTTGATCGTGCTATATGCCAATAGAAAGAAAGATTTGCTTTAGGAAAAAGGTTGCATGAGAGGGGGTAAGGTTTATCAGCTTCTATGTTCGGGTTAGACGTATGGTGGTTGCGAAGAAAAACAGTAGGAGTAAGAAACACATCATTTAGTTACTGATGGGAGAAACAGGATGAGGAACAATGGAAGAAATCAGGGGATGAAAGGGAAACAGGTGGGTTACAGAAAAAAGAACAGACGGGAAACAGGCTGCTTCTCCTTGCAATTGTGGCTGTTATTGCTGTACTTGTGTTCCACATTAGAGATATAAAGGCAGAACTGGAAGAAATGCGGTATATGCTGAAACGGATTGAGGTGCTGCAATACGGAAGGATTGAAACCTCGGCGAAAGCCGCGCCGCAGGAGGAAACAGCTTATGTCAGCAGCATTGCTTTAATGAGCGTGGAAAAGCCGGTACAGCGTACCCGGGCAGAAACACTCCAAAGGCTGGAGGAACTGGGGAAAGAGAACCCGGACATTGCGGCAATCAGCAGGAGCAGCTCACAATATCCGGAGGCTATGCTGACAGCCCTGGCGAATAATCCGGAGATGGCAGATTTTGTGGCGGGCTATCCGGGCGGCTACGAATATGCGGCAGGCGGTCTGACAGAATTGGAAAAGGAGCAGGAATTTCCGTTGCTGCTTCAATGGGATCCACGATGGGGATATGAGCCTTATGGCGGAGACAGTTGTATTGGGCTTGCAGGATGCGGACCCACCTGTCTGTCAATGATTTTGTACTATCTGACAAGGAATGAAACGCTCACACCTGACAGGATAGCAGCTTATTCTATGGAAAACGGCTATTATG
>DLOP01000080.1:8218-8397 GCA_002478505.1 Lachnospiraceae bacterium UBA7481 | reverse complement strand
GCCATAAAAGCGGAGCTGGATAAAGGTAATATTCTGATATGCGCCATGGGGCAGGGTGATTTTACGGTGTCTGGTCATTTCATTGTCATTTACGGCTATGACGATAGCGGGTTACGGATAAATGATCCAAATTGTGTAGCACGAAGCAGAAAAGTATGGACTTTTGAAGAAATAAAGGA
>DLOP01000080.1:5507-8079 GCA_002478505.1 Lachnospiraceae bacterium UBA7481 | reverse complement strand
AAAATAAGAGAGACATTTTCAGAAATGACTGAGGGAATTTCTGCGTCGGATGATTTAAAGAAAAAAATAATGAAAGAGATCATAAAACAAAATGATTAAGCTGTTTTTCTCCATAGACTTCATACGTTAAGAGGGTGGAAGCCGCTATAGATGATTGTAATTATCCATAATTTCCTTCATGGAGATGCTTTGCAGACTGCTGCGCAGATCTTCATGGATTTTCGCATAGGAGGTATTTAAAACGCTATGGATGTTTTTCCCTACCGGACACAGGGGAGAAGGCATGGAATGGATTCCAATCAATTTGGTGAGAAAATTTGGTTCTAACGCATTGCAGATCCGGTACAATGTGATCTCATTCAACGGGCAGTTGAGCTTTGTACCGCCTGTGCCGAATTTTACGGAGAGTATTCCCTCCTTTTTTAATGCACTGATGATATTTCTGATGGTGACGGGATTGGTTCCGGTAGAAAGTGACAGCAGTTCGCTGGTGACTTTCCGTTTCTCCCCATATTCACTGATGAAAATAAGGCAATGGATGGCAATAGAGCATTTCGTGCTGATATGCATGATCAGTATTCTCCTTAATTGATGATAAATGCATTTTATCATAAAAGTTCAATGGTGTAAATCTTGACATTACACCTCTTGGCCGTTATACTGAATTAGATGTAAGATTAAAATTTACAGGAGGATGCAGCATGGCATTGGTATCTGTTGCCGCGATGGTGATCAAAAAGGCCTGCAGTGAAAGAAAAGAAGCGGAACTTTTTTGTTAAGACAAAGGGAGGAGCACTATAGATTTATTACAGACTATAGGAAGATGGAACGGGTTATGAAAACAGGTGTTATCGATGTAGGCGGTGGTTTCAGGGGAGTCTATGCCGCCGGTGTGTTGGACTACTGCATAGATCAGAAGATTTCTTTTGATCTTAGTATCGGTATATCGGCGGGAAGTGCGAATTTATGTTCCTACGCAGCCGGACAGAAAGGGCGGAACTACCGCTTTTATACAGAGTACGGCTTTCGGAAACAGTATATGAGTCTCGGAAATTTTATCCGGAAAGGCTCCTATGTTGATATGGATTATGTCTATGGAACGCTTAGCAACAGCGGAGGTGAAAACCCTTTAGATTATATGGCACTTCAAAATAATCAGATGGAGTTTTATGTTGTTGCCGCGAATGCGTTGACAGGTCAGGCTCAATTTTTCAATAAGACGGATCTGCGTCAGGATTGTTACGACATCTTAAAAGCGTCTTCATCCATCCCCTTTGTTTGTAAGCCTTATGAAATCAACGGAATCCCATACTATGACGGTGCTCTGGGCGATCCTGTCCCGGTAGAAAAAGCGTTTGAGCTTGGTTGTGACCGGGTTGTTCTGATCCTGACGAAACCAGAACATGTTCTCCGTACTTCCAGACAGGATTCATACTTTGCTGCCGGAATCCGAAAAAGATATCCGCTGGCTGCAGAAAAACTTTGTGAGCGGGCGCGAAGGTATAACGAAAGCGTTGTACAGGCGCAGGAGTATGCAAAACAGGGGCGGGTTCTGATCATTGCGCCGGATGATACCTGCGGGGTGGATACCCTGAGACGTGATAAAAATGCTTTGCAGAAGCTATATGAAAAGGGATACCATGATGCACAAAGGATATCAGATTTTAAATCCCATTCTTGATTTTCGCCAATTTACACTTGACAAAATCTCCTTTTGTCATAAAATAGTTCTAAAAAGAACAAAAGGAGAGCGCAATGATTCCACTAAATCCATGGGAACATCAAAATGCAATCAAGACCCTTTATTCGAAATGTGTTGAAAGAGTCTGTGTAAAGCATAACATTACCCGGATGGAATTGGACATCCTTCTTTTTTTAGCCAATAATCCACGTTTTGACACTGCAACAGATATTATTGAGGTCAGATATTTATCAAAATCCCAAGTATCATCTTCCATAAAACTTCTGGAACAATGCGGTTATCTAAGAAAAGAGTATTTGGACTGCAACCGTAAGACGGCGCATCTGAGGATATGCAAAGAGGCGGTGGATATTATCCACGATGGACAGGCTGCGCAGGAGGAATTTATTTCTATCATGCTGGATGGGTTTTCACAGAAGGAAATTGACAGCATGAAACAGCATAATGACCGTATCCTGCGCAATATCAATGCTTATCTGAAAGGGAAGGAGGCAGAATAATGTTTAAATTTTTCATCTGTTTTATTGCAGGAATTGGAGCCGGACTTGGAACGGGATTCGCGGGGATGAGTGCTGCCGCCGTAATCAGTCCTATGCTGATCACTTTTCTGGAGCTTCCGGCATATGAGGCAGTCGGTATTGCCCTTGCAAGCGATGTCCTTGCAAGCGCCATAAGCGCATACACTTATGGGAAAAATAAAAACCTTGATATCCGCAATGGCCTTGTAATGATGGTGACGGTTCTGCTGTTTACATTGGTAGGGAGCTTTGCAGCAAGCCGCGTTCCCAATACTACTATGGGCAGTTTTTCCGTATTTATGACACTGCTCCTTGGTATTAAATTCATTGTAAAGCCTGTTATGACAACAAA
>DLOP01000080.1:5300-5427 GCA_002478505.1 Lachnospiraceae bacterium UBA7481 | reverse complement strand
GGCGGAATGATGATGCTCCTGCTCTTGACCAGCCTGTTAGGGTATGAATTAAAGACCGCCGTTGGGACCAGTGTGTTTATCATGGCTTTTACTGCCTTTACAGGTGCTGTCAGCCATTTTGCCATTG
>DLOP01000080.1:0-5212 GCA_002478505.1 Lachnospiraceae bacterium UBA7481 | reverse complement strand
TAAACCGTGCAACCGGCGTTGTACTTGCTGTTTTGGGAGTGGTCATTCTGGGAGTTAATTACTTAAAATAAAGCAAACTACTCATTCAAGTTATTTTTAAATTTGGCATTGGAAATATTGATGATATATTTTATTGTAAAATTTGGAGAGGAAAATCTATGGAATACATATGGTATGTTATTGCAGCACTTGGAGCAGGAATAGGCACAGGTCTTGCGGGACTGTCGGCAGCAACCGTTNNTTTATTTGCAAATTTGGCGGCACCGTAATGGTGCCGATACTGATTGTGCTTTGTCCAAGCTTTAGCGGAGAAACCGGCGCTTATCAGGCTACTGCCATTGCTCTTGCATCAGATATTCTTGGTTCGGCAGTAACGACAATTACATATGCTAAGCATAAAAATATTGACCTGAAACGAGGCTGGATCATGCTGACATGTATCCTCACAATGAGTACAGTGGGCAGTTACGTGGCGTGGCTTGCAGGAAATGTAGTATTAGGTAGTTTTACGTTGTTTCTGACATTTTTTATTGGCATCCGTTTCCTGATAAAACCGGACACATCACGGGAAAATACAGTAGGTAAGGGAGAGAAGCTAGACTGGAAAGGCGTGGCGATATCCCTTTTTTCGGTCTGACCATTGGATTCGGTACAGGTTTTGTTGGGACAGGCGGCGGTATGATGATGCTTGTGGTTTTTACCGCATTTCTCGGCATGGAACTGAAAACTGCTGTCGGAACAAGCACTTTTATTATGACTTTTACGGCGCTTATTGCATCGGTCAGCCATATCATCATCCACCCGGCAATTATTCTGGAGCGCTGGGATGTCCTGCTGATATGTATTATTGTTGCAACTACGGCATCTCTTGTTTCCGCACAGTTTGCCAATCGAGTAAAAAACCGTACGGTTGGGCTTGTGACAGGAGTGGTTCTCACTGTGCTTGGCGCTGCCATGCTGATATTGAATTATTGGCCAATTTCACCATAACATCTGTAAACTTGTTTTTCATAGAATTCATTTGCTCTGCATTGTGCATGCAGAAAAATTCTCTTTTCGCAGAAAAATAGTAATAGATAATCTGCATTTGGGATGGTATAATATATAAAAAGTGTAAAGTGATCGCATGGGTCTTGGAAAGGAGAATGGCTATGTCAACGTTAGAGAAAACGATAAATCTGTTAAACGCCCTGCCGGAAAACCAGATAGAAACAATATATAGTTTTGTGCAGTTCCTCAATTCACAGCAGACAACAGAAAGACCTGCTGGTACGGAGTCTTTGGATGATATTTTTGATAATATTGTAGGTACTGTGCCCGATACGGGAAAATCACTGGAAGAATACAGGGAGGAAAGGATAAGGGAAAGGTATGAAGTTGTTAATTGATACCAATGTGATTCTCGACATGGTGCTTAAACGCAGTGGCTGTGATATTTCTATGGAATTGTTTAGAAAAGTAAAGGAGACTGGAGCCAGTGCATATATAACGGCATCTTCCGTGACGGATATTTTTTATATTATCCGTAAGGAAACACACGATACAAGCCGGACATATGTTATCATGGAAAATATTTTCCGACTGGTGGCAGTTCTTTCTGTGACAGAAAAGGATATTCAGGATGCAGTTGGACAAAAGTGGAAAGATTTTGAAGACTGCGTTCAGTATATGTCAGGGAAAAACAACAGGATGGATTATATCATCACGGTGAATCGTAAAGATTATGCAGATGCTTTGCTGCCTGTTATGACACCGACAGAATGGATGGAGATGGATGGCGGTATGTAGAATAATAAGTAAATAATGTTTGTATGACAGGGCGAACTTCTATATGGGGGGTTCGTCCTTTTTTTGTGATGATTCCCCCAAATTGTTGATGCAGATAAAAATGGAGAGCTCAAAGTTGTAGTAGCCATAAAAAACAACTTGCAAAAACTAACAATCGGTAGTATAATAACTAATAAAAAGTAGCATCAGGAGAAAAAGATGAACAGAAAAGAAGAGATTTTGCTAGTCACTTTAGAACTCGCAGCAGAGAATGGACTAAGCAATGTGTCTATGGCACAGATAGCAGAAAAAATTGGAATCAGGAAGCCGTCATTATACAATCATTTCAAATCGAAAGATGAAATTATTGCGGCGATGTATCAGTATTTCAGAGATAAATCAAAGGAAGCGTTATCTTTAACAGACATTGACTATGGAGATTTTGTCAAAGATAAAAGTATGGAAGAGGCATTAAATCAAACTGTAATAAATTATATGAATATGAATAGCAGCGGAAAAATGTTCCTGTTTTATAAAGTGATCTATTCAGAAAGGGCAATCAATCCCAATGCTGCTAAAATTATGGCAGAGGAAACAAAGCGGATGATCATTGCAACAAAGAACCTTTTCTATGCCTTACAGGCGCATGGGAAAATCAGCATTAACGAAATTGATATGGCAGCGGCTTCTTTTGCTCTGACAATTCATGCCATGATGGATTATCAATTTGATTGTTCTTGTTCAGGCGAACCTGTTGCACAGGATATGATACAAAATTATATAAATTGGTTTTGCAAACAATACGAGGTATAAATGATGAAAAGAACATTGATCAACAGATTAGGACTTTTAGGGGTGGTAGCGTTGCTTTCCTATACTGCGGCGGTCATCTTTGCTCCGCTTGCTTATCCCGGCTATAACTGGATGGCACAGGCGGTAAGCGATCTAAGTGCCAGTAGTGCGCCCTCCCAAATGCTATGGCAGCAACTTTCGTCCTTGTATAATGTGTGCGGTATCGTTTCTGTTACGATGGTTTGCGTATTTATTCAAGATAAGTTGACAAAAACACTTCGCATAGGTATTTATCTTTTTGCTATTATGAACTGGATATCGAATGTAGGATATGCAATGTTTCCGTTATCTGACAGCGGTAATGCAGGAGCATTTCAAGATATAATGCACATTTATGTTGTAACGGTACTTGTGGTGCCGCTTTCAATCGTTTCTCTTATTGTTATCATGATTGGCGGATATAGGGACAGGAAATACCGGTCTTTGGCAGTTTGGGCGACCATAGCGTTGCTTCTGATGTTTGCAGGAGCAATTGGGACCAATATTGTCCCGAGGGAGTATTTTGGTATTCCGGAGCGCTTCAGTGTATTTGCAGCCACAGGTTTTAATGCTGTATTAGGGCTTTACTTATATTGGGGATTTGAAAAGCAGGCACGTCTGTCGATAGATTTTATAAAGCGGTAATGGCGTTCACAGCAAAAAAAGGCTGTTTCACGGCATATCAGTTTAGTTTTTGATATTAAGTTCCGAAATAATAATTCAGAATAGGCAGAAAAAAGAGAAGGTGCGAAATATAAACGTATAAACGGAAGGTGATATTATGAATGTTACAATGTTCAATACAGAATCAAATAAGGGCAGTTCCATGTTTGCCGGAAATTTGCCGTTAATGCACAAACCCGCACTGAAAAGCGCACAGGAAAAAGCAGAGCGTCAGCAAAAGGCGGCAGGGCAGATTGAATTTTGGGAAAAACAAAAGGAAAACCTGAAAAATATGGAATGCAGTACCCTTGAGGATATTGCGAAAAAACTGGAAAAATTAGATTCCTATGAGAATGAGATTGCCGCTGTCAAGATGCAGTATAATCAGGAACAGATGCGGCATGCCATGGACGAGGCAAAAGAGATTGGCGAGAAAATTGCTGAGGAAGCAGAGAAATTGGAGCCTAAGACTGCCGAGGAAAGACGTGAGGAAATGGTGGAGGAAGCGCTTGGAACCGACGAGGGAAAGGGCGTATTGACCGAAATCATGGAAGATCTTTCTCAATTAACAGAAGAACTGACCGAAGAAGTAACAGAATTAGATCTGCAGGAAAAACTTTCGCAGGAAAATCCGGAGAGTGCAGACAGTTTATCGGAGGCTGTATCAGAAAGCGCTTTAGCGCAGGAAAAGCTTCCAGCGCAACCCGTAAAATACAAGAGAATTGATTTGTTGATTTGATATTGTGATCATACAGGCGCTTATTGCTTTAGGTAGGTGCGTGTGGATTGCTTAAAAGACCTTCCCATGTTATATTATGTTGAGGAAAAGATAGCTGAGGGAGGTGGGAAAGATGCTTTGCCATCTGATCATTGATTTAAGCAAGGTACTCTGTACAAGGTCTGATGATAGGACGAAGCTTGTACAGAGGTAAAAAAATATCGTCCACATTGGATTTTGTACATTTATTCTGTAAAAAATCAAGAATAGAATGGAGAAAATTCAATGGAAGAAAAATCATTTAAGAAATATATCATTTTGTGGTTAAGCCAGAGCGTATCCGGGTTGGGAAGTTCCATGACAGGATTTGCTTTGGTATTATGGGCATATGAGCAGAGCCATTCTGCAATGTCTGTTTCGCTGATGTCCTTTTGTAATTATGTGCCGTATGTGTTTTTAAGTCTGTTTGTGGGCAGCTTTATAGACAGGCATAAGAAAAAATCCATTATGCTGGTTTCGGACAGCATTGCGGCGGCTGGTTCATTGGCAGTGCTGATGTTCCTGCTTACAGGAAAATTGTCGGTCTGGATGATCTATGTTATGAATGTAGTCATAGGTATGACGAATGCTTTCCAGCAGCCGGCGTCCGCAGTGGCAACGGGATGGCTTGTGCCGAAGGAGAAGATTTCCAATGTAAGTGGAATGAATTCTTTTTCCAATAACCTTATCGTGGTATTCAGTCCCATGCTGGCGGCGTTCCTTTTTGCGGCAGGCGGGCTTCCGATTGTTCTGCTGATAGACTTGGCGAGCTTTGCATTTGCATTTTGTGCATTATTGTTTTTTATTGCAATTCCTGAGAGGGCGCAGGATAAAAAACAGGGTTCTCCCTTTGCCGGGATGACGGAAGGATTTACTTTCCTGAAACAGGAAAAAGGCATTTTATATATCATGCTGACGATGGCGCTGATCAATTTCTTCTCAAGGCTTACTTATGAGAATATTTTATCACCCATGATTCTGGCAAGAAGCGCAGGGAACAGTATTGCGCTTGGAATGGTAAATGCCTGTATGGGAATCGGCGGAATTGTGGGTGGAATCATTGTTTCCGTGAAAAAGGAGAGCCGTCATAAGGCGGTGTCAATTTACATTTCGGCGGCATTATCATTTCTGTTCGGTGATCTGATGATGGCGGTGGGAAAAAATGTTTTCTGGTGGTCGGCTGCTGCGGTTGCT
>DLOP01000078.1:10846-11137 GCA_002478505.1 Lachnospiraceae bacterium UBA7481 | reverse complement strand
CATAAAACGTATCAGAAGAAAGAACATTGCCCACATGATAGGCAGCGCCTATCTTATCCGCCTCGGCAATCGCCTGTTTCAGCATCCCGTAATCAGCGATCGGTGCAAATGTTCCCGGCACCTGAAACTGCCTCACATAGTTGGAGTTGGTCGATGTACCCATCGCCATGACAATATCACGCACATTGACGTCCATATGGATTGAACCTGCAGAACCGATCCGCATAATATTTTCCACGCCGTAAAAGTTATAAAGTTCATAACTGTAAATCCCGATGGAGGGCATCCCCA
>DLOP01000078.1:10319-10806 GCA_002478505.1 Lachnospiraceae bacterium UBA7481 | reverse complement strand
CTGATATTATTGACCAGTTTTGCATCCGTCAGAAAATTCTCAGCAATAAATTTTGATCTTAGCGGATCTCCCGGCATCAGTACCGTTTTTGCAAGATCCTCCGGAGCCGCGGCAATATGCGGCGTTGGGTAATTAGCCATTGTTCCTTATCCTCCATTCTTTACAACAATCTCTTCTCATATTCTACAATAGTTCCGTCCAATGCGTCAATAATATATTGATATGCCGCGGTTTCTGTTTCAAACTCCAGCAGAAAATAAACAGAATCCTTCTGACTATACACCGCCGCAAGAGTATATTCCACATCATTCCGGCTCAACTGCGCATGTGTCAATGCAGCGGAACGCGCCTTTGCGGCCGTGATCCATGCCTCATCATATTCGCCAGATTCCTCTCTGCCGTTTATAGCCTCCATCCATAAGAGCTCCGCACCTTTGGGAACGCCGGACCGCTTCATGAAAATCGCGCTGTATTTACCTTCCAATTC
>DLOP01000078.1:801-10296 GCA_002478505.1 Lachnospiraceae bacterium UBA7481 | reverse complement strand
CCCGAAACTGTATTACCCGAAACTGTATTACCCGAAACTGTATTGCCTGAAACTGTATTGTCTGAAACAGCAGCACCCTGCCCTGCAGTTGATACATCTTTATCTCTCTCATCAGTATCCGTACCGGAATCATTCTGCGAAGCATTGCCGGAAACACTGTCTGATACCTCTTCATTGCCGGAAACACTGTCTGATCCGGCACCCCCTAAAGATTCCTTCCCTTCTGCACTGCCACTGACAGCCTCGACGCTCTCCCCATTGCTTTCCGGAGGCGTAATATCTGTTGCAGTATCAGCTTCCATCACCGGATAATCCACAGAACTCGTCACGATCTCTCCTGTCAGAGCATCTACATCATAAATATAGATCACGCCTTCATAAAGATAAAACACTCCATATACCATCCTCGCATTCCGCACGCTGATATCCACATAAAGATCCCTGATTCCATCCCTGTCCCCTGTAAACTGCGATAATACATTCTCTACCGCAGCGCTCTGTCCGATATAAGAGCTTTCACTTGCCACGCCTACTACCGAGATCGTCTGTACCTCGACATTCTGCGAACTCAGCAGAAGGTTCAGCTCATTGATCGTCAGCTGCGACAACTCCTCAAAGGTAAAATCCGGATTATTGTCTATGATCTTCTGGATCAGAAGCGTGCGCCCCTGCGACATCTCATAATCCGATGCCGTCTGGGTAACGGCATCATCCACTTTCACTACAGTCTGACTTAAAATTGCTGCCTCAAGCGAATACGACTGCAATGTCTCATTGATATCCTCTACCAGTCTTGTCTCAATCTCACGGCTTACCTCTTCGTTCTTATTATCTACCGAAACAAGAATCGAGTTGGAGCTGGCGCCCAGATATCCGTTCTTATACATAGAACCCAGAATTGCATTGACTGCAACATCTGTCGTGGAACCGGTAAGTTCCATTCCATTCAATACGATATTCGCATCGGCATTGACAGCCAAAACCGCAACTACCCTGTCCTGTCCATTGACATGCAGTTCAATACTGGGATTGACATCCAAACCGATGATCGTTTCAACACGCTTCTGCGCACGATCTCTGCCCAGTCCGATCCCCATATTGACTAGCAGAATCAATATAACTGCCGCAGCAATATAACTCTGCCAATAATTTCTTCTCCGCGGTTTGCTGCAAAAATCCATCGGGACGACGCAATCTTCTGAAAAATGTTCTTCCGAACACCGTCTTAAGATCTCATTCTTGACATCCGGCACGGCATGGTCCAACGCTTCACACAATTCCAATTCTATATCAAACTGATTCACGTTCATCCCACTCCTTTCCTATATTATTTAATATTCCAAATTAAAGTAATTCTAATATCATTTTTAGAAAATTACATTTCCTCATCTTCCAATATCTTCTGCAGCTTTTTGATCGCCCTGTGATACTTGGACAATACCGTTGCCAGCGGCATACCCAGCCACTCCGCTATCTCCCTATGCTTCATTCCGCCCACTGCGTGCAGTATCACGATCTGGCTTTCCTCCTCCGAGATCTTTGTCAATGCCGCAGATAAGACGATCCTGTCCTCACTCCTGAATTCGCGATTGCCCGACGCAATCTGTTCCCATTCATATTCCGGAATATCCGTTATCCGGTTCTGCCCTCTGAGTTTCATCAGTGCAAGATTTCTGGCGATAGTAAAGATCCATGCCAACGGCTTTCCCTGCGCATGGTAAGACTCTGCATTCAGGCATATCTTGACATAAGTATCCTGAAGGATATCCTCCGCATCCTGCGCATTTTTAAGGATAGAAAATACATAGCCGTAAACCGCCGACTTTGTTAATTCATAAATCTCCCCTATCGCATCCGTATGTCCTCTGGCAATCCTGCGCAGATTAATCTCTAATAGTTCATTCTGGCTTTTGTCCTGCTCATCAGCGGCATCCGCCATACTATGTAAAAACATCGTTCCTTCTTCCCTCTGTTATAATAATGCATAATTTTAATAAAATATTTCAAAATTATTTCAAAATATTGATCTTTAAAGAGAAACCATATTTTGCACCTGCCTTTACAGACAATCCTTGATCACCTGCACCGCCCGTTCCAGACTAATCTTACTGGTATTGATACACAGATCATAATGACGTCCGTCGCCCCACTGATGATCAGAATAATAATTATAATAGCTTGCGCGGTCCTTATCGCTGCGCACACACATATCTTCCGCCTGCTTCTTTCCGATCCCATGCTTGTTCATGGTACGTTCCACGCGGTCAGGCATATCTGCATGTATAAATATATTCAGAATATGCTTCTGATCATTCAGGACATAATCGGCACACCTTCCGATAAAAATGCCCGCTCCCTCCTCCGCAAGTTTGCGAATCGTTTCAAACTGCGCCAAATATAAATCAAGCAGAAGCGGTCTCTGATAAAAATGTCCATAAGCGGAACCCCCCATAGCCAGCGTATATAAAAAACTGCCGGTGGGTTTTTCATCGTGGCGTTCTAAAATCTCCTTGCTGTAACCGCTCTTTTTAGCTGCCTCAACAAGAATTTCCTTATCGTAAAAGGGTATCTTCAACTCTTCCGACAGCCGGATTCCGATTTCACGGCCTCCGCTTCCCAGTTCCCTTCCTATTGTAATAATCTGATGTTCTTTCATATCCCCACTCCTTATCTGCTATTATATTTTTAGGGAAACGCTGATCAAAGCGTTATCAATATTATATCAAAAATGACTGCAAAATGCAGCCATTTCAATAAATATTAATATTTATAATCATTTTACTTCACTACGTTATCATGGCATCCTATGCGCCATACAACACTACTAACCAACAACTTTCTTAACGGCCTCGATAACACGATCCGCCTGGAACGGCTTAACGATAAAGTCCTTCGCTCCGGACTGGATCGCCTCAATAACCATCGCCTGCTGTCCCATAGCAGAACACATGATAACCTTTGCACCGGCATCAGAAGCTTTAATATCCTTCAACGCCTGAATGCCGTCCTTCTCAGGCATTGTAATATCCATCAATACAAGATCCGGCTTTAACTCGCCATACTTGGCAACTGCAACAGCGCCATTTTCAGCCTCGCCTGCAACCTCGTAACCATTCTTTGTCAAAATATCTTTAATCATCATACGCATAAATGCCGCATCATCAACTACTAATACTTTAGCCATCTGAATAATACTCCTTACCTTATACTTATGAATTATGCTCTAAGTGCTTAATAACATTCTTAGTATAATACAAAAAATTCATTTTGTCCATTGCTTTTTTTTTTTCTTCTGTTAAAATCATTCTTATAATACCAAAAGCGACATAAAATCAATGATCTTAAGGAGAAAAACAATGAATCTAACGCTTAAAAACATTTTAGCAGTTCTTCCACAAAATGACAAGGACATTACAAAAATTACCAATATTTTTATTAAAGGAGATAAAATTGCCGCTATCGGCAACGATGCACCGGCAGGCTTTCAAGCCGAAAAAACCATTGACTGCACCGGAAAAATGGCAATTCCGGGTCTGGTCAATGCCCATACCCATTCCTATATGGCATTCATGCGCAATGTTGCGGACGATCTTTCCTTTATGGACTGGCTGTTCGGCAGGATCGATCCTATTGAGCAGAAAATGACAAACGAGGACACTTACTGGGGCGCCAGTCTTGCCATATTGGAAATGATGAAAAGCGGTACCACCTGTTTTAATGATATGCATCTGAATATCCATCAGACCTCCCGCGCCGTCAAAGAATCCGGTATGCGTGCAGTCATCAGCCGCGGTCTGGTGGGAAGCGGTGATGACGAAGCGGGAAGCAGCCGTCTTGCACAGGCTTATGAAGAACGGGATGCTTTTCGGGACTGCGACCGCCTCACCTACTTCCTTGGTCCGCATGCGCCTTATACCTGCGACGAAGCATTTCTGAAGATCGTCGCTGCGGAAGCAAAGAAAAATCATATGGGCATCCATATGCACCTTTCCGAAAGCGTCACCGAGATCGAAAACTGCAAAAAAGACTATGGCTGTACGCCCATCGAGCTTGCCGAACGCTGCGGCCTGTTTGAATCTCCATTTATCGCAGCGCACTGCGTACAGATTACGCCTTCCGATATGGATATCATGAAAAAATACGGCGTCAGCATCGTCACCAATCCTGCCAGCAATATGAAACTGGGCAATGGATTTGCGCCTGTTCCTGAAATGCTGGAAAAAGGGATCAATGTCTGCCTTGGTACAGACGGCGCAGCCAGCAACAACTCCCTGAATATGTTCCACGAAATGTCCCTGCTTGCGCTCATCCACAAGGGAACGCACCGCGCTTCCCAGTGCATCAGCTCTGCAGAAACCTTCCGCATCGCCACCATCAATGGTGCCAAAGCCCTTGGTCTGGACAGGGAGATCGGCTCACTGGAAGTAGGAAAGAAGGCAGATATTGCCATTATTGATCTCAATACTCCCTCCATGTGTCCAAACAACAATCCGATTGCTTCATTATCCTATTCCGCCAATGGCTCAGAAGTCGATACTGTCATCATCAATGGCGAACTAACCATGGAACACCGGAAAATATTGACCATGGACGAGGAACGCATCTTATTTGAAAATGAAAAGATTATGAAAAGGATAGGCGTCCAATAATAAAACATAGAACTTCCAATGTCCGCGTTTTTGCTATGGGCATTGGAAGTCTTTTTGGGCGTGGAAAACGCTTTCATCAACATTTCCTAAACAGTGGATGAGTTCAGATATGCCTCCTGCTCCGGCGTCAGGACGTCAATCTTCTTCCCGAGGAAAGCCAACTTACGGGCTGCCACATCGGCATCCACTTCCTCCGGCACATCGATCAAGCGATCCTTCAACTCCGCTCCATGCTCTACCAGATATTTTGCCGACAATGCCTGAATCGCAAAGCTCATATCCATGATCTCCGCCGGATGACCGTCGCCGCAGGCCAGATTGACCAGTCTGCCTTCTCCAAGTACGCATAAGGTATTTCCATTATTTAACTGATATCCCATAATATTATTGCGAAGCTCCCTGCTCTCTACCGCAATCTCACGCAGCTTTGCCATATCGATCTCACAGTCAAAATGGCCAGCATTACAGAGGATCGCGCCATCTTTCATCTCATAGAAATCTTCCTCGTCAATTACTTTATCACAGCCAGTCACCGTCACAAAGAAATCACCGTAAGCCGCGGCTTCCTTCATGGGCATCACGTCAAAACCATCCATGACCGCTTCGATTGCCTTTACCGGATCGATCTCCGTCACGATCACCCTTGCGCCCAAGCCCTTCGCACGCATCGCAACGCCCTTACCGCACCAGCCATATCCTGCCACAACTACAATCTTGCCGGCTACGATCAGATTGGTTGTCCGGTTGATGCCGTCCCATACGGACTGTCCGGTACCGTATCTGTTATCAAAGAAATGCTTACATTGCGCATTATTTACCTTGACCATGGGAAATTCCAGCTTCCCTTCACGGTTCATTGCCTCCAAGCGGATGATACCTGTGGTCGTCTCCTCGCATCCGCCAATCACATCAGGGATCAATGTCTGAAATTTAGTATGCATCATATGAACCAGATCGCCGCCGTCGTCAATGATGATATTGGGTCCAACCTTTAATACTGCCTGAATGTGCGACTCATATTCTTCCGCGGTACAGGCATGCCATGCATGGACCTCCAGTCCGGCCTTTACCAGAGCAGCCGCCACATCATCCTGCGTGGATAATGGATTGGAGCCCGTCACATACATCTCTGCACCGCCCGCCTTTAATACCTTACACAGATATGCTGTCTTTGCCTCCAGATGTACGGAAAGCGCAATCTTTTTTCCGGCAAACGGCTTTGTCTTTTCAAATTCCTCCTCCAAAGTCCTAAGAAGATCACAATGTCTTTTCACCCATTCTATCTTCATCTCTCCGCTGGGTGCAAGGTTTAAGTCTCTGATTTCACTGTTATTCATATACGGCTCTCCTTTTTTGTTTTATTTTATTTTAATTATTTATTTATACTTTTTATATAATTTTTATTTTTACTTTTATTGTCTTTCTCATTTTTCGATTATAATTTTTATTTCATATCCCAAAGCTGTTGTCCTCCTTACAGAAATGGGACAACGCTGCCTAAAATAATGATTCTCCGCTTTGTTCCCTAGAAATCATATGGGTATGCAGGCTCAATTTCATAATGCACTTGGAAACCGCTAAGTGTTTTAAGAATTGCACCCGTATGATAGGCATTTCCGGAGGAAATCAGATTCCGCCCTTGGATCAGCGCCTTCTTTGCCTGAAGATAATTAACTTGCATTGTTTTTGCATATGCTTTGATTTCTTCTAAAGCAGGAGAAAGACCGCATATCATCAAATATACACAATATGTTGTCCGATCCGCTGACATAGGGCTATAAGAAGTTACCGCTTCCTCAAAATTATCAAAACAAGATTGAAATATATTTTCTGGAAAAATAATTATCTCTCCCGAATCATCCATGACTCTCTCTGCATCAATTAAATATTCATACGAATACTGCCTGCCGACTGTAAATCTACCGTTTGGAGGTAACCGGAAACAAGTGCACACCTGACAAACCATTTCAATAAACATATATGCGCTGCATCTCCCTTCAACGATTGACTAAGACCGCCGGACGGATTCCCGTTCCGATGTTCTCCCCATGCGCCATAATGCCGCTGATGGAGACCCCGTCCATGGAACCGGTACGCAGCGTAAATTTTTCATTTTCTTCATAACGCAGATACCACCATGCATCTCCCGTCAGATTTCCGTACGCCCCCATACACCGGGCATACGGCGTGCAGGCAGTTCTGACATCATCTGTGGTATAATCAGGCTGCATCAGCAGATACCTGTTTAACTGGTCGTTATCCAATAAAAACACCTTCCCAATGGACGTCTCCTGTACCATATCGGTCTTGTCCCCTAATGCTGTCTCCATAAAGTATCCGTTCAGCCATTGGCAAAGATCCGATTCCGACCATGCCGCCGCTTCGTCAGTATTATGATAATATCGACAGTCGATCACCTGATCAGCCAATAATAAGATCTGACCGTCAGTTTCGTCCAAAATACGCCAGTTTAGAGGTTCATAAACAAAATATCTGTATTCTCCCCCGGATTCCCATGTATCATGACCTTCCGCATCGTCCCCCGCATGATACGTCACCTGTTCATATGCAACCCGACGGTATCTTGTCCCGCCTACCCATGCATCGCCATTCTCGTCATATTCCGCATGCACGATGTCTTCCGTCAGTGCCCGTCCTGTCACTTCTGACTGCGGGTACTCTCCTAAACTCATATATCCTTTCCGCCATGTTCCCAGCCAGACCGGCTCATCATCACCGGCCTGTCCAAAAGGCAGGCTTATCCCCGCATTTAATGCAATCGCCACAATAACTAATACTAAAGTAATGATTCCTACCACAGCCGCCGCAATATTCATCCGGCGGGATTCTTTATTGTCGATCTTGTCCTGTTCTTTCTTCCGTTCCGACTGCCTCATATCATATATTCCTTAATTACCTTAAATCCATTTTCAAGCGTATATTCATACACGCAAGTTTCCAAAACAAAAGAGGCTTCCTTCGCGGATAACCCCCTTGTTTACGAAAAATTAACACTGTCCACCGTTAATAGCGCCGCTGATTTCACTGTTTGTTTTTGTATCTTTCCCTGCGCCTCATCCTTCGACTTACACTTGACCGCTTGCGAAATATCATTGGTAAAATAAAATCCCCGCATAAATTTCTCAGCCATATACTCTCCGGACTTTGTATCCCTGACGACAAACCGCTCTGCCATATAAATAACCCATCCCTTTCTCAGACACTGCCGCTTCAAGGTCTGTACTCTGCATCAGCACAAAAAGTTCCAAAAAACCATTCGTACTATATAGTATATCACAAGTTCTCCAAATTTGTCACCTATTAATCCATTTTAAATTATAATTTTATCAATACCTTTGCAAATCCATGTATATCCGCCGGAGACTCTAAGGAAGCGGTGATTTAATCAGCGCTCCCTTAGTATCCGTTGAAATTCTCCCGACTTATATATAGTATCCAGCATTTCTCCTGATAATACAATTAAGGCTTCCCCTTCTTTTCCCTTAAACACAGGCACCAGAACGCTAGTCAGCACAGCATACTTTGCCACCTTTTCCCTGCCTGCAATATCATATATCTTAACTCCTGTGATCCGGTTGGCAGCTTCCTCTACCGGTTTCATCTCTCCGCTATCCTGTTATATTCGACGGTCTCTGTTGATTTTTCCGGATCTGCCTCTTTCTTTTTCCCAAAATGAAATAAACCATAAATCCTTTTCTCCCCTTCCCAAACTGCAAAAAAACCAGTTGCATAATATCAAAATCTGATACATTCTTCATTATAATCAAATATCTGTGTAATGTCTATAAAATTATCTGCAAGCACTGTAGTGCCCCATCACTTTCTCCTATTCTGCTGGATTGACCGAAATACAATAACACATATGGTCTTAATACAACTAATTTTTTCCTGTAATTAAAAGCAAAAATAAGATAAATATATTTCACATAGCATAAACAAAGTCATCCATGCAGATGACTTTGTTTATAACATATATAAATTATAAATATAGACTTTCAAAAACATTCATCATATCCTCTGCCTGATCGGATGACATTTTTGCTGACAGCAGGGCGCTGACTCCAATCCTGATTCCCGGACCGTTTTCCTGCAGGAATTTCCCATCTACCTTTTCATCTTCAAATGCTAACCCGGTAAACTGATGAAACGCTGCATAAAAATCCAGAATCTGTTTATCCTCAATCCCCTTCTGCGAGGCTCTTTCTTCCAAAACCGCCTTATAAGACGTCTTCCTATCCGCTTCCTGCCTTCCAAACAGTTCATTAACAATACGGACGATATCCGTCGAGTTGACCGGTTTGGGAAGAACCTCCTTTGCACCGATCTCTAATGCTTCTTTGACATGCAACGCATCACCGGCCGAAGTGCAGATCACTACATTAGCTGCAGGATCGACAGCCAGCATGGCGCGCAGGCATTCTAATCCGTCCATCTCGTCCATCATAATATCGCATAATACCAGATCCGGCTTCAATGTCTTAAATGCTTCAAGTCCCTCTCTGCCGTTAGACGCTTCTCCGCAAACATGATATCCTTCATTTACTAATATTTTTTTAATCAAATTACGCGCCAACTTGGAATCATCAATCACTAATACGTTTAACATAGCCTTCTCCAAAAAGTAAAACTTAACTTAAAGTACAAAAAAGAATCCGCGTCAGCCTTAAGCAAATGGGATTCATACAGATCCATCTCTCTTTTTAAGATGCGGGTAGCCGGACTTGAACCGGCACAGTATTGCTACTAATGGATTTTAAGTCCATCGCGTCTGCCTATTCCGCCATACCCGCAGACATTTTACAAATAAGTGGGGCCTATAGGGCTC
>DLOP01000078.1:0-777 GCA_002478505.1 Lachnospiraceae bacterium UBA7481 | reverse complement strand
TCCCAGCTGAGCTAAGACCCCTTATTAAAACTTAGAAGTTCTTCTCACATTAGCGACCCAGATCGGACTCGAACCGACGACCTCCGCCGTGACAGGGCGGCGCTCTAACCAACTGAGCCACTAGGCCATATAATTTATTTAACAAATAAATACTAGCACACCAAAAAAAAGAAGTCAATCATTATTCTTTCGGATGCGAAAACTAAAAATGGGAATCTGTTGATTCCCATCAGTGGACCTTCGGGGACTCGAACCCAGGACCGTCCGGTTATGAGCCGGATGCTCTAACCAACTGAGCTAAAGGTCCGAAATCCTATATTCTGTTAGAACAAAGCCGATGATCGGACTCGAACCGATAACCTGCTGATTACAAATCAGCTGCTCTGCCAATTGAGCCACATCGGCAAACTTTTTTTAATTTTAATGACTCCAACGGGAATCGAACCCGTGTTACCGCCGTGAAAGGGCGATGTCTTAACCGCTTGACCATGGAGCCCTATCGCAGTTCTTCCTTGTGAGCGGTAAACCAACTGCGACATTTGAGCCATTAGGCTCAAATCGCGAGGAAAAATGCCATGTTCTTCGGCATTTTTCTATGTGAAATTTAGAATTTCTTCGCGAAGCAGCCTTTGCTGCGAGCGGTAGAAATTCTTTTCACATTACTCCCCGAACAGGGCTCGAACCTGTGACATCATGATTAACAGTCATGCGCTCTACCGACTGAGCTATCGAGGATCATTCCCTCCCTGGTACCTTCAAAACCGAACACAGATCGAT
>DLOP01000085.1:4873-23402 GCA_002478505.1 Lachnospiraceae bacterium UBA7481 | reverse complement strand
GCGGCGGAATGGAGATTAATATAACGGATATCAGTGCGCTTGGCAGCCTAACAAATCTGCAGGTACTTAGCTTATTACACAATCAGATCAGTGATATTAGCGCTTTGCAGGGATTGGTTGGTCTGCAGAGATTGTATTTGCAGGATAATCGTATAACGGATATTAATCCATTAGAAGATATGGATAATTTGCAAATTCTTATTTTGGCGTACAATGGAATCAATGATATCAGTTCACTCAGCAATCTGCATCAACTAAAAACGGTTGATTTAACATCGAATGTCATAGATAATATTACTCCGCTTAGCAGTTTGGATAATTTAAATTACCTTGATTTATCTTTTAATTATATTACGGATATCAGTGCATTAAGCAGTTTGACCAACTTGACCTTTCTGGACTTGTCGAAAAATGATATTAGCGATTACTCTCCAGTTGATTTTGTAGATGTTTTGAGTTATTAGTTACGATGGTTTGTTTTTCATCGCAGTAAAACTGTTCTGACATGGAGGATCAGCATGTACCAATTGAATTTGTTTGATGACAGAGAAAAAACGGCGCCTCTTGCAAGCCGCCTGAGACCGAAGTCTTTAGAAGATTATGTAGGACAAAAGCATTTGATTGGGGAAGGGAAAATCCTTAGACGCTTAATTGAGGAAGACCAGATCCCTTCTATGATATTCTGGGGACCACCGGGGGTTGGAAAAACTACTCTGGCAAGAATTATTGCAGAGAAAACAAAGGCGGAATTTGTAGAATTCAGTGCTGTGAACAGCGGGATCAAAGAGGTCAAGGAAGTGATGGAACAGGCGGAACAAAATCGGAGAATGGGAATCCGTACGCTGTTATTTGCTGATGAGATCCACCGCTTCAATAAGGCGCAACAGGACGCATTTCTTCCTTTTGTGGAAAAAGGAAGTATTATTCTGGTAGGGGCTACCACAGAGAATCCCTCTTTTGAGATCAATTCCGCTCTATTGTCCCGTTGTAAAGTCTTCATTTTAAAGCCATTGCAGGAGGAAGAGTTAAAGCAGGTGCTGGAGCATGCCTTAAAAAGCTCCATGGGGTTAGGGAACCTGCAGATTGATATAGAGGATTCGCATTTGCAGGCGATTGCCCGTTTTGCCAATGGAGATGCCAGAACGGCGCTGAATACTTTGGAGATGGCAGTATTCAATAGTAAAATGAATGAAAACGCCGTGTTGTGCGTGGATAAAGCGATTTTGGAACAATGCATGAACCGACGCTCGTTGCTGTATGATAAGAATGGGGAGGAACATTATAATTTGATTTCCGCGCTGCATAAATCCATGCGCAACAGTGACCCGGATGCAGCAGTATACTGGATGTATCGGATGTTAGACGGAGGGGAAGAGCCATTATATATTGCAAGACGTTTGGTGCGGTTTGCCAGTGAGGATGTGGGGATGGCAGACTCCAATGCTTTGCAGGTGACGATAGCGGCATATCAAGCGTGTCATTTTTTGGGGATGCCGGAGTGTGATGTGCATTTGGCACATGCAGTCGTTTATCTTTCTATGGCGCCGAAATCCAATGCGATCTATAGAGCCTGTGAGGCTTGCAAAGCAGACATTAAAGAGCTTCCGGCAGAACCGGTTCCATTGCAGATCTGCAATGCGCCAACCAATTTAATGAAAGAGATGAATTATGGAAAAGGTTATATTTATGCCCACGATACGGAAGAGAAGCTGACGAAAATGAAATGTTTGCCGGAGTCATTGGCAGACAGACGGTATTATCAGCCTACCGAACAGGGAAAGGAAAAGCAGGTTAAGGAGAGGCTGGAAGAAATTTTGAGGTGGAAGCAGTCGGAGGAATGATTATTCCTTGTAATATATATGTAGGCAGGGCTCATGAGACTGGCAACTAAAGAGTGGAAGAAGGCAGTGAAGCGATATTGCAATTTATCTTAAGGGAAAAGGAGCGATGATTGATGCAGAAATTTCAAAATAATTTTTTTATAGAGGGTTTGCAGGGCGCCGGGAAAACTACATTTGTGCAGCGGCTTTCTGATAAGTTAAAAGATTATATGGTTTTTCGGGAGGGAGATTATTCACCTGTTGAGCTGAAATGGTGCGCGTATGTTACGGAAGAACAATATAGCAAAATATTGGCGGAGTATCCCTCGCTCCACGCAGAAATCCGGGAAAAAACAGTTGAGGAAGGCAGTCATAAAATTATTTGTTATACACAAATATTAACAGACGTTCCGGACTTTCATAAAAATATGGAAAAGTTTGAAATATATAATGGGAATCTGGATAAAGAATCATTCGAAAATGTGATATTTGAACGCTTTCGGAAATGGAATGGAAAAGGACAGATTTTTGAGTGTTCCATTCTGCAAAACATTATTGAAAATCAGATGCTGTATCTTATGATGACGGATGAGGAAATACTGGATTTTTACAGGAGATTAGAGAAAGTCCTTGCAGGTAAAGCGTATAGGATTATCTATCTGGATGTGGAGGATATTCGGGGTGGAATTGATGTTATCAGAAAAGAGCGTTCAGATGATAACGGAAATGAAATGTGGTTTCCGTTGATGCTACGGTATCTGAAAGAGTCGCCATACGGCAAAGAACATATGCTGATTGGACTGGAGGGGCTGATTGCACATTTAGAGAGAAGAAAGGATTTGGAACTTCGGATTATCGGGGAGATTTTTAAGGAGAAGAGTGTGGTTGTTAAGGCTAAGAAGTATGTGGTGGAGGATGTAGCTGCGCTGGTGGATATGTAAAACATTGGAGTGTTAAAATACAATGAAGAGCAGAAAAATGATATTAAAAAAATTGATTTTATTTTTGGTAGTAATAACAGTTTTAGCCGTTTTATTATTTTGTTTTAGGGTACGCCATGGTGTAGTTATAAAAACTGATAGGGCAGAGGAGATTTCTCATGATGTGACTGCTTATAGACAGGACGATGAGAGGTGGGCAAAGGATGCGTTGGGAAATTCTTCATTTACAATGAAATCATCAGGATGTCTTGTGACTTGTATCGCATCAGCGCTCAGCATGGAAGGAACACAAGGGGTGACGCCAGGCGAATTAAATAAGATATTTTCTGAGAATAATGTCTATGACAGCGAGGGGAATATCCAGTGGCCCGCCATTGAAAACATAGGCGGATATTCGGTAAATGTTTATAATGATGTAGATGAACAGGTAATCTGTCAATGGCTTTCAGAAGGGCATTATCCAATTGTCCGGGTAAGAGTAAACGGAATCGGTAACTGGCATTATGTGCTGGTCGTAGGATTAGAAGACCAAGAGTACATATGTATGGACCCGTTGAAAAATGAATTGACAAGATTATCTCAATATTTAAATAGAGTCTATGCCGTACGGGTGGTTGTACCTGATCTTTGAATGTATTATACACCATAGATACCATAGACAAAAAAAACAGGTTGTGTCAAATAATCTTCGGCAAATAAAAAAAGTTGTTGACAAGAGCAACGATAATACGTATAATAAATTTTGCGTTGTGAGTGAAACGGTTTTCGGGGTGTGGCTCAGTTTGGCTAGAGCACCTGGTTTGGGACCAGGGGGTCGCAGGTTCGAATCCTGTCACCCCGATTGCTTAAAAATTAAATGATGTTTATTATGCAGGTGTAGTTCAATGGTAGAATGTCAGCCTTCCAAGCTGAACACGTGGGTTCGATTCCCATCACCTGCTTTTTTATTTTGTCTAAAGAAGCACTGATTAAATCAGCGCTTCCTTAGATGGTATCAGACATAAATCCGGTTTTCAGTTTTGAAATCAGCTCAGCAGATGGGATGGTCATATCGTTTTCTACCCATTTCAGCAACATACTGTGCATACCGCCTACGCTATATGCTAACATATAGGGAAGGGGAAGCGAAAGGGAATCCGCGATCTCTTTTGAACGGACAAATTCAAAGATCTGCATGGAGTATTGATAAGATTGCTCAAATACACGCTGGAGCAAGTTGTTTTTTTGCAATAAAGAAAGTAAATCTTTCCGTTCTTCCCAAAAATCGAAATACAACTGTACCACATCCCAATAATGCTGTACCTTAAGCACCTTGATCTGCGTAAAGCATTCCTGAAACAATCCCTCAAAAAATAAAGCTAAAATTTTGTCTTTCTCAGAAAACAGACGATAAAATGTTTTCCTTGAGAGTTGTGCCTCCTGTGTGATTTGTGTGATCGTAATCTCCTTGTAGTCATACTGCTCCATTAAGGTCAATAAGGCTCGTACCATCTTCTGTTTTGACTGTTCCGCAATTTTCCAATTTGTTGTATTCATAAGGTTCTCCTGTCACATTTTAGATGAAAGTGTAACACATTACTGCCCGCTATTGCATGCGGGTTTCCTGTATTATATTATTAAAATCAGGAAGTTACAAGTGTGTCACATTAGAAACGGAGATAGATATGGATAAAGTGATTTTTTATTTCAGTGGTACAGGAAACAGCCTGAGAACCGCGCAAATCATTGCCAAGGAAATGAATGGTGCAAGATTGGTTTCCATGGGGAACGATCCGGCAGGCGTTTCTGCTGCAACAGCGGAAATGATTGGTTTCGTCTGTCCCGTCTACGAGTGGGATGTTCCGAAAACCGTAAAGGAGTTTGTCTCGAAACTGACAATCAACCCTCAGGCATATACCTTCATGGTGGCTACCTATATTGCCGTACATGGCAGGTGTTTTGAAACAATCAACACCGCTTTGCATGAAAAAGGCACATGTCTTCACTATGGAAAAGCTTTGCGCTGCGTGGCAAGCCAATGTATTGCCTATGAGCCGTTTCCGCCTGCGAAGATCATGGTGCCGATTGCCGAAAGGAAAGCCCAAAAAATCGGAAAAGAAATCGCTGGCAGAAAGAGGAGAAGATATCCCAAAATGTCGCCAATTTCAAAATTCCTATATCCCAAAATGATGACACCCTTCCTGAATATTCATCAGGAATATGATAAAGGCTTTTACGTATCGGACGCTTGTGTCGGGTGTGAAGTCTGCCGCAAAGTCTGTCCGTGTAAAAATATTACCTTCCGGGATAAGCGCCCTGTCTGGAATCATGCCTGCGAAGGCTGCAATGCGTGCGTGGTATATTGCCCTACAAAGGCGATTCAATTCAAAACGCCGGACGCGTATATCAAGCTGAACAACATCATCACCAGAAGACTAGGCCTGCCGGAAAAGCGAACCAGATACCATAATCCCCATATCATGGCAGCAGACCTGATGAAAGATTCAGAGGATGCGCAGTGAATAAATCAATTACTGGAACGAATTGATTGCCTGCAGGTTTGGGTATTGCGGTGATTTAAAGATGATATACTCAAAACAGAATTTCTATTAGTGTACAAAGTTCAGTGTTGCTATAAATACAAACTATGTGACTGGTTTCGGTAGTGGTTCTTTTCACTGTGATCATTGATCCCTCTTTGACGGGTTTTCTATAGTTGATATGAATTTCACTGACATCATGTATCCCATGGATTGCTTCAGGCAGAACTTCCATTGCAAAATCTAAATAGCGGGTATTATGTACATGACCGTTAAAATCAATATCGCTTCTTCGCAGGGTAATCATTTGTTCGGAATCAAACTCCTCAGGGATTTGAAGTTTTGGCGTTGATGTGTCAAATATGATTTTATCTTCCGGCTGATAGGAAGCGAAAAGATCTTCGGTGATACGGGTCAGTCTGCCTGATGCGAGGTCAAGAAGTGCAAATTTTGCTTCGGCCCGAATCATTTCATTCCCATTTTGGTCAGATAGAACAAAGTCTCTGTAAACTACACTTGCCGGTGCTTTCCCGTGTGCCCATGTCGCAATATATAAATTCTCTTTGCTATTCGTGCGGTGCAGAATCTGAACCCGCCATGCGGACAGAATCCATGCAATTCCGCGCTGGCTGCCCTCAATAACATGATCACCGACGCTGTTAGAATGATGGCTGCCGGCGGTTTCTAAAATTTGTAGGATTGCTTCATAGGACAGCTTTCCGTTACGATCATAATCAGATATTCTCGGTTGATAGATTTCTGTATAAATCATAGTAATATCCGTGCCTTTCTAATAATCTGTATACTTCTATGTGTTTCAAACTTCATCTTCTCACAACATTCAGCATTAGTCAAATACATGAAATTATGTCCCCATATCAATATGCAAATAAATAATCATACCATTTGGGGTTTATGTACGATAGATAATTCCAATCATGTTGGGGCCGGTGTTGATTGCGATTACACAACCCACCTCATAATCTGTCAACGGTGGCTGATCCATCACTTGGGCACACGCATCTTTTAGCTGTTCATATGCTTTCGTGTTATTGCCATAGACGATAGCGTAATTACTGCCTGGCTTTCGCTCTTTTAAACAGATGTCTACAAGGGTGGAGATTGCCTTTTGTTCACCTCTTATCTTCCTGATAATCTTTGCGTCCCCATTTTCAAAAGTGATCATAGGTTTCAAGCCGATAGCCTCTCCAACAAAAGCTGCTGCGGGCGATATACGCCCGGATTTCTTCACGCATCTCAAATTCAGTGGTACAAACAAAGGACGTGTATGGGCAAGCCATTCTGTAATATGTTCAATGATTTCTTCAACCGATGCGCCTAATTGTACCATTTGCGCGGCTTCTATAACTGGTATTCCGTATGTCATGCTGTATGTCATTGAGTCGATGATGTGAATGTGAAAATTCTTTTTAGCATCAGGGTGTTCTTCAAAAAACAGTGTTTTTGTTAAGATTGCCGCTTGATATGTTCCGGAGCCTTTAGAATTGAGAGTAGTGTGGATCAGATCGGTATATCCGGCGGCCCATGTTTCCTCATATAACCGGATATATAACGACGATGCTACTTGGGAGGACATGGGAAGTTTTGAAGATGCATCAATAATGCGATAGAACTCTACTGGAGTTATATCTATACCGTCACGGTATTCTTTTTCGTCTTCTGTGATAACCGTTAACGGCAACACGCTGATATTAAGCTCCTCGCGATATTTTTTAGGAATATCCGCTGTGGAATCGGTCGAAATTTTTATCTTTGCCATATTCTTCTCCCTGTTGTATTGACGTACGCTATTTTTGCTTCTATAATTTAAAAAGAAACAAAGTGCGCTATTTGCAACGATAGTTGCATTTTTATTATATATAATTTTTCAGATAATACAAGGAACTTACTTTTATTTGCAACTTTTAGGCAATAAAGTTGCTTTCTTATGAGGTGAATTGTGGGCCGTGGAACAAAAACAACCGAATTTTTAAAAGAGTGTCTGTCAGATGCACTGATACGGCTTATGAGAGAGAAGCCGTTTGATAAAATATCAATCAATGAAATGGCTGAGGAAGCTGGGGTTAATCGTTCAACATGGTTCCGAAATTTTTCTAACAAGAGTGAAGTTCTGACTTTTAAGTTTATTCTATTATGGAATCGCTGGTCAGATGAACATTCTCTTGCAGTCCGCAGTCGATTTACACCTGATAATGCAGAGGATTTCTTTCAATTCAATTATGAAATTAAACATATTTTGCAGGTAGTGTATTCAGCTGATATGCAGTCAGCTGTTTATGATGCTTTTTATCAGATTATGATGCCGCCGTGCGGTGCAGATGCTACAGAATGCTATCGGGCACGATTTTATTCCTATGGTCTCTTTGGATTATTGGATGAATGGGTCAGACGTGGGTTTAAGGAATCGCCGGATGAAATGGTACGGATATTTTGGCGGGTTATGGAAGATGGAAGTAAAATAATTTAAGGACGTTTCTGTCGGCAACACTCAGACCGGCAAGAGGTTTAATCGTTACGATTCCTATTTTCTACAATTTCCATATTATCAAGTGCATATTGCAGCGCCATTCCAATTAATTCATTTCTGGAATGATTGGTTTTGGCAGAAAGTTCATTATATTGCTCCTGTAATTTTTTATCGATACGAATTGTCATGGTAACCGTTTTATCTTCTTTTGGCGTAACAACAAATTTATTCATAATGGTTCTTCTCAGCTTTCTTATAAATTTTATAAAAAGAGTTTATTTATCAAAGCCTTTGTATAATGTTTTGTGAAGCCGCATCTATAGCAAAGTTTCTGAACTCCTATATTTATTATAATTTGAAATCCCACCGCAAACTATGACACAAAGTGCATTGAAAAAACAATTTACATATGGTTTAAAAAATGATATAATTATGAAAAAAGATAGAAGGAAAACAAATTATTATAGTATTTGGTTTTAAGATTTCAGCTTCTATAGTTTTGTTAATTATTCGCTATTTGGCTCTGCTAACGAGGTTTATATAACTCGAAGCTTGAAAATCTATGTTTCAAAAATGATTTCATTTATGATGTTTTTGAAACATAGATTTTCAAGCAAAGAGTTATGTAAGCCGGACAGCAAGACAGTTGGACCACCGGACAGCAATATCAAATGGCAATATATGTTATATTTTATCAAACTAATATAGTATTTTAATGCATTCTTAAGAATTAATTTGCAAAATAAGGTTGCTATTTTTAGATATTTGTTTAAAATAGGATTTAGGTTTACATAGTAATATAAATTGTTGACCAATGCTTCTTAGGAGATTTCAAGGATAAACAGTCCGGCCCGTCTAAAAAGAGGGATAAGCTGGTTGACGGGAGAATAAGATATACAGATACAAGTTTTAGAGATTATTTTTTTGAAACGCAATTTTTGGTTGACTAAATGCATTAACGAATAAGGAAAGCCCAAGAAACTACAAGAAACTACAAGAAACTAATAGGAAAGGCGTGGTATGACATATGGCGGAACCGGTGATCAGGGTAAAAGACCTGTATAAGATCTACCGGATCGGCGAAAACAGGGTGCGGGCGTTAAATGGTGTAGATTTCACTATAGAAAAGGGAGAGTTCTGCTGTATTGTCGGAACCTCCGGCTCCGGTAAATCAACATTGTTAAATATGCTGGCTGGTTTGGAGAAGCCGACCAAAGGGGAGATTGTCATTGCAGGGGAGCATATAGAGAAGAAAAGCGAGAGTCAGTTGGTGGTATTCAGGCAGGCGCATGTAGGATTTATCTTTCAGTCCTATAATCTGCTGCCCAATATGACAGCATTGGAGAATGTGGCGCTGCCATTGACGTTTCAGGGAGTGGACAAAAAGACAAGACTGAAGCGTGCGGCGGCGATGTTAAAGATGGTAGGTCTTGCGAAATATATCAAGCACAAGCCCGGACAGATGTCCGGCGGACAGCAGCAGAGGGTTGGTATCGCAAGGGCACTGGTGGTAAATCCGGAGATTATATTTGCGGATGAGCCCACCGGAAATCTGGATTCCAATACTTCGCTGGAAGTCATGCAGCTGATCCAGAAGATCGTCAGGAAGAGGAACCAGACGCTTGTCATGGTTACCCATGACAATTATCTGGCAGGATTTGGAGACAAGGTCATCCACATCAGGGATGGAAAGATCTTAAAGATCGACGATAACAGAGATCATCAGGCAGTGGATCCCGATGGGCAGAAGATAGAAATAGAACCATCGGAAAGCATTGGACAGAACCCGGAAGCATCATGGCAGCCGGAGAATGCGGTGCAGGACGCCGCAGATCTGCAGGTACAGGGAACGATAGAAGAACAGGCAGCAGTGCAGGCGCTGGCAGACATACCGGCAGAAGAAACAGTAAGTTAATTAAATGGGAGGAATGAGATATTATGAAGTCAATACAAAATAAGCTGTATAGAATGATGACAGGGGTTGTGATGGCGGTGCTTCTGGTATGCGCTGCATTTATGATATCCACCCCTTTGACCGCGGAGGCGACTACGATACCGCCCACGCCTACCGTATCTTCTAACGTGTCAGGCTGGGATACAAGAGATCCCGATGCACAGATCAATGATTCGGACCGTTCGATTGCCTATATTTTAATCATAGATCATATTAACAGCATGAAAGCCCGGTATGATCTGACGGATGAGTCCTTACGTAAGATCGATGAGATCTTTTATCAAGCTAATGTTTATATCGCTAATACGACGATGACCGTAAGACAGCTGCAAGCCTATGTTGTTACAGTGGAAACGAATCTGGATAGTGTTCCCGGGCATACGATCCCGTCTACAACGAGCGGCTTCCTTTTCCTTTGCAATGAGGTGCCGGTAACCAATGCAAGATATGGGCAGCCGACGACGCTGACGCTTGCGCTGATCAATCTGGGCAAGGAGGGTGTTACGGATGTGGTAATCACACCGACAGTTTCGACGAAGGTTTCCGAGTGGCCTTTTGTGATCCAGACCGCGACTGACGCAAGGATGATCGCGGCGCTTCCGGCAGCGGATTCAGTAGAGCAGTCATATGCTCTGCGGCAGGAGGTGTCATGGGATTTTGTGGTTGCTGCTGATGCCATGACCGGTACGTATCCGCTGACTTTCCATGTAAAATATTACCGTAACGGCGGCGTTGAGGAGACGGATCTTACAACCTATATAAATATCACCGGCGCGCCGGAAAGCGGAACCTTGGAAAGCCTTACTCCGATTACGGGCAATACTTCCACGCCGAGGATCATTGTGACCGGATTTACTACCGATCCGGCAGAGGTATATGCAGGAGATACCTTTAACCTGACCATCGACGTACAGAATACATCTTCGCAGACGGCGGTTTCCAATATCCAGTTTGACCTGGCTGCAGCGCAGGCGGGGGATGATAAGGATACCACATATGAGGCCTTCCTGCCGACATCCGGTTCTGCTACCATCTATGTGGACCGGATCGCACCGGGGGCGACAACGCAGATCAGCATTGAGATGACTGCCAGAAGCGATCTGACGCAGAAGCCTTATGTTATCGAAGTGAAGGCAAATTATGAGGATGAGCTTTTTAACAAATATCAGGCAGATTCGAATCTCTCGATTCCTGTCAAACAGAACGCAAGAGTAGATACCGGCGAGGCGGATGTCCTTCCGGGCTCCATTGCCGTAGGCGGCAGCACGAACATTATGTTCAGTGTTTATAATATGGGTAAGACTACATTGTACAATGTGCAGGTTACCTTTGAGGGAGATACGATTTCCGGCGGCAATACGTTTATCGGTAAGATCGAGCCGGGAGCCACCGGCAACGTGGACGCCATGGTTGACGGCATTGCGCCGACTATGGATGAAGGATATATTACTGCGGTGGTGTCCTATGAGGATGAGTCGGGTAATGTATCCACACTGGAAAAAGAGATCATGCTTTATGTTTACGAGGAAAATTATGACAGCTTTGGCGAGGGTGATTTTTTTGAAGATCCGATGATGGGAGGCTATGAAGATATGGATGGCGGCGGTCTTGCCATCGGCTGGATCATTGCCATCATAGCCGCAGTTGTGGTTGTGATCGCGGTGATCGTAATAATTATTGTTGTAAAGAAGAAAAAGAAGAAAGCGGATTTACTGAAGGATCTGGAAGATATTGAATCATTAGATGACGAGAATTAAATGGGTTTGGGTGAAATATGAAGATAATAGATTTGCTGCGTATGAGCGGCGGCAGTTTGTTTAAAAGAAAATTTAGGACTATTCTGACGGTGCTGGGTGTAGTGATCGGTACGACTTCCATTATAGTGATGCTTTCGTTGGGTATCGGTATGAAGAGCGCTATGTTAGAGGAGATGGAGTCCTATGCCAGCCTGACGACGATTGAGATATATCAGCCTAACCGATGGGGCTCTAGTTCCGACTCTGATACGGAAGAATTGTTTCTTGATGATAATCTGGTGGAGATGTTGCAGGGGATGGAGCATGTGACCATGGTTTCTCCCCAGCTGGAAACTTCGGCGATCCTGCGCATTGGAAATTATGAAAGCTATATCTGGATCAGAGGGATTGCTCCGGAGGCAATGGAGCGGATGGCGATTCCTCTGGCACAGGGAAGCTACCCCCAGCCCGGAGAACCGCTTTCGTTTATCTACGGTAATATGGTGATCACGGATTTCCGCAATGTTAAGACGGGGACTTATGAATACTGGGAAAACGGCACCCTTCCACCCATCGATTTGTACAATGATTCCGCCTATGTGATTTTTGATACAGACCGTTATTGGTCGGCGGGAAGTACTGACGAAAACGGACAGATTATTCCACAGCCGAAAAAATATATTATTGGGGCTGCCGGTATCGTGGAGGGTACGATTGATGAGTGGAATAGTTACAGTTATGGTGTATATTGCGATATCGACGCATTAAAGACGCAGCTGCAGCAGGTATTTAAGGGACGAGTGATTCCGGGACAGCCGACGATGCAGTCCGGCAAGCCATACAAGGAGATTTTTTATTCTACGATTGATGTAGAAGTGGATGAGATGGATAATGTTGCGGAGATACAGAGCCAGATTAATATGATGGGTTATGAGACCTATGCGGCATCGGAGTGGATCAGTTCGGAGATGGATCAGATGAATGTTATTCAGGCGGTTCTGGGAGGTATTGGCGCAGTATCCTTATTTGTCGCGGCGATCGGTATCACCAATACGATGATGATGTCCATCTATGAACGGACGAAGGAGATCGGTATTATGAAGGTTATCGGTTGCCGGATCCGGGATATCCAAACGTTGTTTCTGATGGAGGCAGGGTTTATCGGATTTATCGGAGGAGTCGTGGGTGTCGGATTAAGCTATGGATTGTCGATTGTCATCAATAATCTGGTGGCGCAGAGCGATTTTGGCATAGAGAGGATTTCGCGGATTCCGCTGTGGCTGTCGCTGTTATCGATTGTATTTGCCATCGGTATAGGAATGCTTTCCGGTCTGTTTCCTTCTATCCGCGCCATGCGGTTGAGCCCATTGGCTGCAATTCGGTCGGAATAAGTGTGAGAAGAATTTCATAAAAATATTTAAGAAACCACTGGAAAATCATATATTTTATAGTATAATAGAATTAGCATAAATTACGCGAGGGGTCAGTGCACGTTTTATGGAACTATCGGAAATCGGGAAAATTTGCCTGCGGTGTATGAAGACCAGTGATGATGTCGGGATCTGCCCACATTGCGGACGCGAAAAAGCGGGACAGCTGACATGGTCTAAAGCGCTTGCACCGGGAACGATATTAAACAATAAAATATTGATCGGCAATATTCTTGGAAAAGGCGGCTATGGTATCACTTATATCGGATACGATATGCTGCTTGAATATCGTGTTGCCGTAAAAGAGTTTTTCCCTGATGAGATGGTTGACCGTGCGGAGGATGGCAGGACGGTTCTTGTATTGGATGAAGTCAACGGCGAAGAATATCAGCGTGAGACGACGGCATATTTAAGGGAAGCAAGGGTGCTGGCGGAATTTTCTAAGTTTCCGGGCATTGTTGCCATTAAGGACTTGTTTTATGAGAATAATACCGGTTATCTGATCATGGAATTTCTGGAGAACGGAAATCTGCGCAAGTATGTGGATTCCCAGGGCGGATGGCTGGGCGTGAAAGAAGCTTTGGAATTGATGGAACCAGTGATCAGCGTTCTTGGAAGGCTTCATAAGTCCGGTTTGATCCATAGGGATATTAGTCCGGATAATATCATGATGGATGAAGACGGCAGCATGAAGCTGATTGATTTTGGCGGTTCTAAGAAGGTCGGACTGAACAATCAGCAGGTGTTTCTGGGGAAATGGGGATTTGCCCCGCTGGAACAGATGCTCAGTAAGCTTTCGGAACAGGGACCATGGACGGATATCTACGGCATCTGCGCCACGCTTTACTGTATTATGACCAGCGAAGTTCCGCAGGCGTCTTATGAGCGCAATGAGAAGGATGAATTGATCGATATTGCGCAATATAATATCAACATTGATAAAAAAATTGCTGCCGGCATTATGAAAGGGCTGTCCATGAATGCCGGGGACCGGCAGCAGAGCATAGATGAACTATATAAGGATCTGTATGGCGTTTATCCTGATGAGAAGAATGCTTCCGTCAGCAAGGTGGTGGAAGATAAGGCGAAGATCCTGATGGACAGGACGGGACGTATCTGGTTCGGCGAGTACCCGATGAATGAGATCAGCGGTGCACAACTGAATTCCGATATCGTATATGCGGAATATGATCAGGAAGAAGTGGCGATCGTCAACGGAGAAAAATATCTGCGTATGCCGGTTTATCGGACGCACACGCAGGAAAAGGATCTGCTCAGCAGTGTGATGAAGCCGAAGCAGGAGCTTACCGGATACCGTTATTTTAAATTTAATTTCCTGCCTTGGAGGATCGTACAGCAGAGGCAGGACAGGGTGACATTACAGTCCGAATATATCATTGATTTCCAACCATATGATCATGTTAAATATCTAAAGATGTCTGATAAAGAAGTTTCCAAAGTGCGGAAAGGCATCTGCTGGGAAAAGAGCAAGATCAGGGAGTGGTTAAACAGTGTCTTTGTGCGGCGCGCATTTAAAGATACCGAGAGGCAGATGCTTCAGGTGACGGGGATCAATACTCCGGTATCGGCGCTTTCTGATAAAATTACCTATGACAAAGTTTATATCCCTTCCATTGAAGAGGTCAGATATGGATTTGATAAGGATCTTTCTCTGCAGCGTGGGATGGCAAGAGAGCGGCGGGCATTGGATGAAGCGCCATGTTCGCAGTATGTTGCTGCCTTGGCAGACGGAATATTTCATCAGAACAGTTATGGACTGCGTTCGCGGGGACATGTGGATGTAGATGATTCCTACATTTGCCAGGAAGGGTTTGAAGGTCATGCCATGGTCGATAATAAGCTGGACGAGTGGAGACTGAATAAATGCATGGGAATCCGTCCCATTATCTGCATCAAAGAGGATGATATCGAGGATATGACATAAGAGGTGTTCGTGTCGGGGATGTATCAGTTACATATAATCAGGGAGTAACAGATGAGTACATATGTATTAAGTGATGTTCATGGGCAGTATAATGCATACAAAAAAATATTGGACAAGATCAATTTCTCTGAAAAAGATTTTTTATATGTTCTTGGCGATGCAATCGACAGAGGGCCGGAGGGTATCCGCCTGATCCAGGATATCATGAATCGGGAGAATGTGGAGCTGTTGTTGGGAAATCATGAGTGTATGCTTCTTAATGCCGTGGAGTATCTTCGCCGAAGGGCAGCTGGCG
This sequence comes from Lachnospiraceae bacterium UBA7481, assembly GCA_002478505.1. Classification (GTDB taxonomy): domain Bacteria; phylum Bacillota; class Clostridia; order Lachnospirales; family Lachnospiraceae; genus NK4A136. Next base: position 8,274 of record DLOP01000085.1, on the reverse strand, counting down.
AAGTGGAAGATGAGATCTATGACGGTTTTACGCCTTATGAACTTTGGGTGCATCCATGCAATGGCGGAGAGGGGACCTGTCTGGAACTGTTAAGTATGCCTGAGGATGAGCAGAAGGCCATTGAAGATTATCTTAAGAGTTTGTATCTGATCAAGCGGATCAGGATTGGAGAGACATCCTATCATTTATCCCATTCCTATTCTTTGCAGAAGCGTTTTGGAAAGGAGGTCAAATATGCCGGAACGCCGCCTAAACAGGTGGAGGAGATCGTATGGGAAAGCATGTTTGATAAGCGGGGACTTGCAGAGGATTATGTGCGGCCATGGGCATATATCAGAGATGTCTATGTTGTGGGACATATCTTTACGCAGAGACTTGGAGAGCTGGATGAAAGCGGCCGCGGATGCATTTTTGAAAAAGAAGATTATCAGGGGTATCATGTGATTGATGTTGACTGCGGTATGGCGTTGAACAGCAGATCCAGCCAGCTGGGCTGTCTGTGTCTTGACACGGGAAAGAGATATTATGTCCCTTTGCTGGAAGATTGACAGGGAACGCCGTAAGAATGGATTTTTTTGTGTATTGCGGGTATTGTATGTAATGACAGAAACGATACGTGATAGCGTTTAAATATATATTTGATAGATATTTGATAAACCGGAGGTTTAAAAGCATGGCTACAACAGAGAAAAGTGTGATTCCCAAGGGTATGATTATTGAGGGTGATGTCATCATGGATGGTGATCTGGATCTGATCGGAGAGGTTAGGGGCAATGTTGCGGCAACAAATCTTGTCGTTACCGGCGCAATCAAAGGTGATCTGGATGTTGATCAGAGGGTAGATATTGAAAAGGGAGCTATGGTCATGGGAAAGATAGCTGCGGGAGAGATCAATGTCGCTTTGGGAGCCGTCTGTGAGATCAATATGGAAAAATCATATGCGGATCAGAGTGCAGCGCAGTTTTTTGCCGATTATCTTAATAAACATAAACCATCGACTGCAGATGATGTTTTTTGAAAAAAATACCAAACATAATTTTCTTATGATCACAAATACTATCATCAGGGTAAGCGCAGAAAAGTGTTTATCTTAAAATATATAAAGCAGATAAGTATTTATGGAGGTAAGAAATTATGGCAAGCTCAAAGTCTAACAAGACAACAGTGCCTGAAGCAAAGGCAGCTATGGATCGTTTTAAAACAGAGGTAGCTTCTGAGTTAGGTGTAAACCTTAAGGATGGTTACAACGGCGATATCACTGCTAAAGAAGCAGGAAGCATCGGCGGCGAGATGGTTCGTAGAATGATCAAGAAGCAGGAAGAAATGATGAAGTAAGAATAAGAAAATAGCAGAATTGCATTTTCGCAGGAACGGCATGACTTTGGTTATGCCGATTTCTGTTGGGAAAAATAAGATAATTCAAAAAATAGCATAAAAAATAGGAGCAATCGTTATGGGGAAAAAAATTGCTATTATAACCGGAAAACTGCTGCTGATCGTTCTGGTTACCATCGTTATTTTAGCCGGTACGCTTTATATTATGCTTAGAAAGTGCTGTAACGGACCTTCTGTCGCTGCCCGCAATTTATTTGTGACAACGATCCTTGAAACGGGACAATTGAAATTTCTGGCATCATGGGTGTGTACGGATGAAGAGATACTGGAAATTGTGAACAGCAATTCCATGCAGGCAATGGACGTCAATGTAGATACGTCTCTGATCATGACGGAAACCGGCAAAGAAGACAGCCTGGAGGCTGACAGTCGGTTGGAAAACATGGAAGAGGAAGTCTTTGATGAAAACGGAATCCGCATTGAGGAGATATCCGGACGCTCGTTTTATGCAAAGATGATGATCGTCAAAGATCCTTCGCAGGTATGTGTTGGGAGTACATATCCTTGGTCTGAGTATGGCAAAGAGCTGGATAAGATTGTGTCAGCTGCAGGAGCTGTGGCCGGAGTGAACGGAGGACTTTATGTGTCCGCAGAAAATAAAGGCGGACGCCCGCTTGGTGTTGTCGTACAGAATGGTGATATCATACATAACAACCTTTATGGACTGACCGGCATCTATATGATCGGTTTTAATAATGACAATATTCTTATGATTAAAGATTTATCCGGTATGACGGAGCGTGATTTTGAAGACTATGTGCTGGAGGCCGGGATACGTGATGCGGTGGCATTTCAGGAAGAAAGCTCGGACAAGAACAATCATTTTGTACAGCTGATCATAAACGGTGAAGCGAGAAAAATAGACGGACAGGGAAGCGGGGCCAATCCGCGTACAGTGATAGGGCAGAGAGCTGACGGAGCTGTGCTTCTGCTTGTTACAGATGGAAGAGGAGCGTCAGGACATCTTGGCGCGACTGCGTCTGACCTGATCGAAATTATGCAGCAGTATGGCGCAGTAAATGCCGCCAATCTTGACGGTGGCAGTTCGTCAACCATGGTCTATGACGGCAGGTATGAAATGGCAAGCACGACTTTTTATTATCAAAATTCATCCTGGAAACTTCCGACAGCTTTTGTTGTAATGCCGGGACAATGAAAGGGGAGCATATGCCGACGAAAAGAAAAAAGATTTCCGTTTATTGGACCGGGCTTGGTATATATACAGTTATTCTGCTTATATTAAGCTGGCATTTCTTAAATTATACCGATAAAGCCCTGATACAGTACGAAAATTCACAGCCGGAAGCCGCGATGGAAAGTTATATGGCAGTCTTTAAAAATATGATGGCGGAAGGTACATTGTGTGAAAATATAGAAATGCCGATGGTTCCAAATAAGTTTGAGCCGGAGGATGCCTATAACGGGCTGTATGAAGCGCGCCTTGCAGGTATCAGTAATTTTTCTTTTGACAGGGATGCTGACGGTTTTTCAGCGGAAGAACCTGTATATTGTATTTATGGAGATGGTGCACCTGTTGCGAAGGTGACGTTTTCGGCATTCAACGAGCGCACCATTTTCGGTATCCTTACGATAATGGATTGGGAAGTGAAAACAGTTACGCCTGTTTTGGATACAGAGCTGAAAAGCTATACCTTGCAGATCCCGGATACATACAAAGCTACAGTAAACGGCATTGTACTTAATAATGACAGTTTGACAGGAACGACAATTGAGAATCCGGAGTTTTCCAATGTGTCCCTTTATGTAAAAATGCCTTATCAGGTGGAGTACGAGGTATCGGAGCTTATCCATGAGCCTGAGATCAAAGTCTTTGATGCTGACGGTAAGGAAGCTGCATTTACGCTTGACGAAGATGGAAATGTTTATGCATCAGGAACCCGGATCACCCAGATTCCGGAAGAACGGTACAACGACGCCCTTAAGATGGCGCAGGCATGGGATAATTTTCTGACAAGGGATCTGGGCGGTGAAAATAATGGAATGTC
>DLOP01000085.1:0-4825 GCA_002478505.1 Lachnospiraceae bacterium UBA7481 | reverse complement strand
AGTGTGGATATCACCTATATCAGCGAGCATACCTTATCGGGACAGCCATATTCCAATATTGAGATCAGCGATTATATTTCTTATGGAGAAAACTGCTATTCCTGCCATATTTATTTTGAGAAAAATATGGTACTGACATCAGGCGCGCGCAGGGTCAATACCATTGATTCCACATTTTATTTTGTGAAGTATGACGATTCCGATGATGGGGTTGATAATCCCCACTGGGCGATTGCCGATATGATCGCGGCTACAGGCAATGATGGCTAAAGCAGCTTTTGACATGGTCGGACTGATAAATGCAGTCATGTGGATGTGATTGCAGGAGAAACCATCTTGTAACGCAGGAAAAACCGTCTTGTAACGTAAAAATAAGTATGTTAATATTAAAAAGCAGAGTTATGTGACCGGAAAGGTACGCCTGACCGGAAACAGAAGCTGCAATAGCCACAATTTATAATGTTCATCCCTGAGATTGAAGATACGTTCTGAGATATAAGGCTGCATGGATTCATGGTGATTTAGGCATCCTTTGGGGTGCCTTTCTTTTATGACCTGGTTCGTTTCCTTCTAAAGAGATGACGTGGCTGTCTGGCGATATCAAATTTAAGAAAGGAAAGGCGAAAATGATGAACAGGAAAAAAACAAAAGCAGTATGGCTGGTATTGGTGATGGCATGCGTTTTGCTGCTGGCGGCATGTGGCGGCAAGGAGACGACGGGAACCGCAGAAGGAGAGGACGCGGCGGAAACGGTACGTGTCGGTTCCCTGAAAGGGCCCACTTCTATCGGACTGGTACGGCTGATGGAGGAAAGCGCCAATGGCGAGGTGCAGAATCAATATGCATTTACGATGGAAACGGCAGCGGATACTTTGCTCGGCTTGATGGCGCAGGGAGAACTTGACATTGCCCTGGTTCCGGCAAATGTTGCAAGCGTATTTTACCACAAGACGCAGGGCGGCGTTTCGGTCATTGATATCAATACGCTTGGTGTGATCTATATGGTCAGCTCGGATGTTTCGATCAAGGGCATGGAAGATCTTGCCGGAAGGACGGTCTGCCTTACGGGAAAGGGAACGACGCCGGATCTTGCATTGCAGTATCTGTTGGGCGCTTACGGTTTATCGGTGGATGATGTGACGCTGGAATATAAATCAGAGGCAACAGAGGTTGCAGCGTTTCTGGCGGAAACCCCGGACGCGGTGGGATTGCTGCCGCAGCCCTTTGTGACCGCTGCGATGATGCAGAATGAATCCCTGCAGATCGTGCTGGATATGACAGAGCAATGGAATATGGCGCAGGGCGAAGGCGGCAGCACCTTGGTGACGGGCGTTACGATCGTCAGAAATGAATTTCTGGAAGAACATGAGACGGCAGTCCTTTCTTTTATGGCTGATCACAAGGCGTCCGCGGAATATGCCAATACAGAGACCGCAGCGGCGGCAGAGCTGGTGGTGGCGCAGGGAATCATCGAAAAGGCTCCTGTTGCGGAAGCGGCGATTCCGTATTGCAATATTGTTTATATTGATGGCACAGAGATGAAAACGGCGCTGTCCGGGTATCTTGGCGTATTGGAAGGGCAGAATGCAGAGTTTATCGGTGGTTCGCTGCCGGAAGATGCGTTTTATTATATATACGAATAATAAAAATATGATATAAAACAGGATCTGGTGTGAGGATCGTGAAAAAAAAGCTAAAGATCGGAAATCCGCAAAGCGGCATATGGAAAAAAATGCTGATCATAGTCTTTTGGCTTGTGGTCTGGCAGATCGTGTGTCTGTTTGTGGATAATCCGATCTTTTTTGCCGGTCCGCTGGAAATGCTCAAAGAACTGGCGCATATGGCTGGTAAACGGGATTTTATGGCTTCTGTTTTCCATTCGCTGCTACGGATCATGGGAGGATTCTGCATTGCATTTATTCCGGCATGTCTGCTGGCGTCGGCGGCTTATTGCAGCCGGTTGTTGGAGGACGTATTAAGTCCGTTTGTGACATTTATCAAATCCGTCCCGGTGGCGTCCGTTGTGGTGCTGCTTTTGATCTGGTTTGGCGCAGAATATCTTTCTGCCTATGTAACGTTTATGGTGGTATTTCCTAATATTTATCTCAATGTCCTGACTGGTCTTAAAAATACGGACAAGGAGATGTTGGAGATGGCGGAGGTCTTTAGATTCTCTTTCCTTCAAAAATTTCTTTATATTTACCGCCCCGCGGTCATGCCCTATCTGCTCGGCTCTACGGCAGTATCGGTTGGTATGAGCTTTAAATCCGGCGTGGCGGCGGAAGTGATCGGTCTGCCGGTATCTTCCATCGGGGAGGGACTATACAATGCCAAGATCTATCTGAATACTGCGGGGGTATTTGCGTGGACTGCGGTGATCATTTGTCTCAGCTCACTGATGGAATGGCTGGTGGTATGGCTGTTAAAGCAGTTTGCACGGCAGGATCGCGGGACATTAAAAAGAAAAACACGGGAAACGCGGTGTAAACAGGATGCGCAGCGTATCCGGTTTACGCCTGACACCAGGGAGGAAATCTCCTTCGTATTGGAAGATGTTACGGTTTCATTTGATGAAAATAAAGTTTTGGATCATATGGACGCAAGATTAGATGCAGGCGGGATATACTGCATTATGGGGCAGTCCGGCTGCGGAAAGACGACACTGTTGCGCGTGTGCGCGGGACTGCAGAAGCCGACGGACGGCAGGGCGTATTACAGGTCAAATTCAGTTCCGGGGAAAAATGTGGGAAAGAATAAGACCGGCATGGCATTTCAAGAGGATCGTCTCTGCATGCAGCTTTCCGCGTTGAACAATGTCCTGCTGGCGGCGGATCATAAATATTCTACAGAAACGATCATTTCATCATTTGGTGAAATATTTCCGGAAGAAGCATTGCAACAGCCTGCTGGGCAGCTGAGCGGCGGTATGAAACGCCGGATCGCAGTTGCCAGGGCGGTGCTTTCCGATGCGGACTGTCTGCTGTTGGACGAACCCTTTGCCGGACTGGATGAAGCCAATCATGAGCGTCTGCTCCGTTGGATCCTGCAAAACAGAAATGACCGGCTGCTCATCGTTACGACGCATGAGGAAGCGGATGCTGCGAGGATGGGAGCGGTGGTTCTCAGACTTGACTGATGATAATAACTTATAAGGTAATTGCGAAAGGGTTTAGTTCGGCTTACATAACTCTTTGTTTGAATATCTATGTTTCAAAAACATCATAAATGAAATCATTTTTGAAACATAGATATTCAAACTTCGAGTTATGTAAACCACATTGATGAATCAAATTTCTTAGGATTTGGGTGTCAAAAGGAACCTTTAAAGAAATTAAAACTTTTGATATTAAGGAGGATCATTATGAACAGATGCGCAATGTTAGGCATTATCGTTGAAGACAGAAGCCGGATAGCGGAATTAAATGCCATGCTTTCCAAATATTCGGAGTATATTATCGGCAGGATGGGATTGCCACATCGGGTAAATGGTGGAAAAGAGATCGCCATGATCAGCATTGCCATGGAAGCGCCGGAAGACGTGATCAGCGCATTGTCCGGAAAGATCGGCATGATCGGCGGAATATCGGCAAAGGTGATTTATGCGAAAAAATAACTAGACTTACAGTAGTGAAATGTGATATAATCTCATAGTTATAATATCGCTTCAGGAGGAATAGTTAGAAATGGGATTACAGATTGAGAAATTGGAACATAACATGGCGAAGCTTACTATCGAGGTGCCTTATGAGGAATTTGACAAGGCGGTCGATCAGGCATATAAGAAAAATAAGAATAAGATCAATGTTCCGGGTTTCCGTAAGGGTAAAGTTCCCCGTCAGATGGTGGAAAAGATGTACGGAAAGGATGTATTTTTTGATGATGCGGCGAATATCATCATTCCGGATGCATACAGCAAAGCATATGATGAATGTGAGGAGGAGATCGTATCTTCCCCGAAGATAGACGTAGTACAGATGGAGGTGGATAAGCCGTTTATTTTTACCGCGGAAGTTGCCCTTAATCCTTCTGTCAAATTAGGTGAATATAAAGGTATTGAGATCGAGAAGCTGGATACGGAGGTTACGGAAGCGGATATTGATGAGCAGATCGAACAGGAAAGAAACCGTCAGGCAAGGATCGTAACTGTGGAAGGCAGGGCGATCAAGGAGGGTGATACCGCAGTAATTGATTTTGAAGGTTTTATCGACGGAGAGGCTTTCGAGGGCGGAAAGGGCGAGAATTATTCGCTGGAGATCGGTTCTAATTCTTTCATTGCGGGATTTGAGGAGCAGCTGATCGGTAAAAATACCGGAGAGGAATGTGATGTCGAAGTTACGTTCCCGGAAGATTATCATGCAGAGAATCTGGCAGGAAAGCCGGCTGTATTTAAGTGCAAGATACATGAAGTGAAAGAAAAGCAGCTTCCGGAACTGGATGAGGAATTTGCAGATGATGCAGGTTTTGATTCCGTTGAGGAATATAAGGAGGATGTGAAAAAGAAACTTGTTGAGAAGAGGGAAAAGGAGAGCAAGGAGCAGAAAGAGGACGCAGTGATCGATGCGATCATAGAAAAAGCGGAGATGGATATACCGGAGCCGATGATCGAGACGCAGCAGCGTCAGCTGATCGACGAGTTTGCCCAGCAGCTTTCCATGCAGGGACTTTCACTGGAGCAGTATTTCATGTTTACCGGCATGAACAGGGATATGATGATGGAGCAGACAAAGCCGCGTGCTGAGAAGAAGATCAAGGCGCGTCTGGTGCTGGAAGCTGTTGCAGATGCTGAGAAGATGGAAGTTTCGGCTTTTCCCTCTTCTCAACAAGT
>DLOP01000053.1 GCA_002478505.1 Lachnospiraceae bacterium UBA7481 | reverse complement strand
GGTCTTTTTCCGAGTACAATGAGCCAAGTCCCTATGCCCCTTTTTTTTCCCCTTCCTATATTATGGCGCATCATTTTATCGGTATGCATGCCGCCGTGATAGAACGCCACCGCCTGCTGTCAATGCTGTCCAAAGACCATGCCGTAGATCTCTATACATTCAGCGATACCCGCCTCCTTCCCAAGGTCCATAACCGGGGAGGCGCCAAAACTCTGACGGAGATGCCTTTGATCTTCCATCAAAGCCGTATCAACCTGAACATGACTATCCGTCCAATCCAGACCGGTCTTTCACTGCGCGTCTTTGATATCTTAGGCTGCGGCGGATTTCTGCTGACCAATTACCAGCAGGAGCTGGGAGACCTTTATGAAATCGGGAAAGATGTGGAAGTATTTACATCAAAAGAAGAACTGGCGGATAAGGCAGCTTATTATCTGTCCCATGAAGAAGAACGCCAAAAGATCGCCAGAAGCGGATATGAAAAAACACGCGCGCTTCACACCTATGAAACGCGCATCAGCCAGATGATCCGAATCATCTTCAAAACAATATGATCCTAAAATCCGGTGCGTGAAACGCTTTAATCTGCGTTTCCCTAAGCATCTTCCGGCAGCGTCTTAAAGAAATGGATCACAAACGGCACTACAACCACAAAGGTAATCACATCCGCCACCGCCTGCGCCATCTGAATGCCAAGCAGTCCCAGCCAACTTGTCAGCACAATGATCAAGGGGATAAAGCAAAGACCGCTGCGAAGAATTGATAAAAAGGTTGCCGTCTTATGCCTGCCGATGGTCTGAAACAGCATAGTTGCACACACGATCATCGGATGAAAGAACAGCGCCACTAACTGGAAGCGGAGCGCCAATGTTCCGATCCTGATCACATCCACATCATCCCGAAAGATACCGATCAGACGGCCGGAGCATACCAGTCCCGCTATCGCCATTGTTCCCAGCAGAATTTCTCCCATGACCGCCGTAAAGTAAAATGCTTTCCGCACACGCTTATATTTTCCTGCGCCATAATTAAATGCCGACACCGGCTGGAATCCCTGTCCGATCCCAAGCGCGACCGCAAAGATAAAGAAGCTGATCTTGCCCACGATAGACATGGCCGCCAGAGCCGGATCACCATAATTCCCGGCAAGACTATTTAATACCATCGTTGAAAGGCTCGTCATCCCCTGTCTTGCAAGACTCGGCAGTCCGGTCTTCATGATCAGGATCAACTGAGCCATACCCCCTTTAACAGAGGATAACGATAATTTACTCTGGGTCTTTCCAAACAGGAACATGCTCAGAAGAATCAGGAAACTGATACACTGGGAAATCGCGGTGGAAAGCCCTGCTCCCTTTACACCCATGTTAAAATGAAAAATGAAGATGGGATCTCCGATGATATTTAACACACCGCCGACCGTCAGTCCGATCATGGCAAGATAAGCTTTTCCTTCATACCGAAGGATATTGTTCAGCACAAATCCGGACATCGTAAACGGCATAACCGCCAGAATAAAGATTCCATAATCCTTGGCATAAGGCAGCACCGTATCTGTACTTCCCAGAAGATACATCAAGGGTTCCAGAAAAAGGAGTCCCAACAATCCCATGACAGTCCCTGCGGCCAGACTGGCAAAAAAGCTCAGGGACGCCAGAATCCCCGCACTTTTTACATCCTTCTCTCCGAGCCGTCTTGCAATGATACTGCCGCCGCCCTGTCCCAGCATAAAGCCTACTGCCTGAATAATCGCCATCAGACCAAATACCACGCCGACTGCGCCGCTGGCGCTGTTGCCCAGCTCGCCGACAAAATATGTATCAGCCATGTTATAGATATTTGTCACCAGCATACTGATGGTGGTGGGAATCCCCAAAGTAATCACCAGTTTCGATACCGGCCATGTGGTCATTTTTTCATAATATGCGTCAGTTACGGCATTGGCTTCGCTTACATCGTTGGCTTCGCTTGCATCGTTTGTTTCGTTTGTATCAGTTGCTCCATTTGCTTTGTTTGCGTCATTTACATCTATCACGTCACTCGCCTCTTTGCCTTGTCTATCTTAATCGAAAATTGCTGCCTTATTTTTTTCAACATACTCTTGCAGATAGTCGCATAGTGAAGGGGAAAAATCATAATAAGCCGTATCAGTTTCATTCCAAGAATCGTTTTCACCCTCTGTAACTGCTTTGTGGTAATTGTCAGCCAACTCTTTACCCGCGACAGATAAAATAGCTTTCTCCAATTCTTTTGGGTCGGTATCAGGGTAACAATCCATATAACCGCAATATCCGCCATTGTTCATCTCCGCATCATACCAAAAACAAAGAACAGCGTTCCTCTGAATTTCAGATAAATTTTCCATATCCTGATTACAAATTTCCTCAATAAATCTATTCCACAGCAAAGCTTTTTCAGTCATGTCCATCACCTCTATAAACTCAGATTTTTACTTGATTATAAAATATTTGCCTGTCACCTACAATGTATATTTTTAAGCTCGTTTTACACAGGTGCACAATTTCCCAGCAGCTCCTTCACAACCTCTCCCGCAATCATCAATCCTGCCACAGACGGCACGAATGCAACGCTTGGGATCACCTTATCCGGCAAAGACGGTATGACAGGCTCCTCCGTAGAATACACCACCTTCAGGCTCTCCACACCGCGTTTTCTAAGCTCATGACGCATCACCTTCGCCAGCGGACAAATCTTTGTCTCATAGATATCCGCCACCTGAAGCTTTGCAGGGTCCAGCTTATTGCCCGTACCCATACTGCTGATGACAGGTACGTGGCAGGCTTTCGCCGTAACGATGATTTCCAGCTTTGCCGTCACGGTATCCACCGCATCCACGACATAAGAATAGGAGGAAAAGTCAAATTCCCCCACATTCTCCGGCAAGAAAAAGCACTGCCGTTCTTCCACCTCCGCAGTGGGATTGATTTCCAAAATCCGCTGTTTCATAACAGACGTCTTACTCTGGCCTACCGTTTGTTCCGTCGCGATGATCTGCCTGTTGATGTTACTTTCACTGACCTTATCATGGTCAATCAAAACAAAAGAGCCGATCCCGCTTCTCGCCAGCCCTTCCACAACATATCCTCCCACGCCTCCGATGCCAAATACCGCCACCTTCGCCGCAGTCAGCCGCTCCATCGCCTCATCGCCCAGCAGCATCCTTGTCCTTGCAAATCTTTCATTCATAAGTATAACTTAAAATCTATCCTTTCCCACAGCAAAATATGCTGAACATTTCAAGCCGTTTTAATGTTAATTGCTTATCACCCTGCCATGCATCGTATCATCCCTGCTCCCTGATAATGGAGCCATTCTCAATCCTGAATACCATATCGCATTTTTCAATCGTCTGCAGCCTGTGGGCTATGATCAGAAGCGTCTTCTTTCCGTGGAGCCGGTTGATGGAATCCATGATCGCTGCCTCCGTATCATTATCAAGAGCGGATGTGGCTTCATCCAGAATCAGCACCTCAGGATCATTATAAAGCGCCCGCGCGATACCGATTCTCTGCCTCTGCCCGCCGGAAAGCCTTACGCCCCGCTCACCGATCCCCGTATGGACTCCCTCCGGCAGAGACTTCACAAACTCATCCAGCTGGGCTTCTTTCAGCGAATACCACAGCTTTTCCTCATCGATTTCCTCCTCCGGCACACCAAATGCCACATTCTTCCGGATATCCGCATCCAGAAGGAAGATCATCTGCGGAATATAACCTACATTGGCAAGCCATTCCCTGTAATGGTCTTCAATATCGACGCCGTCAGCCTTAACGCTTCCTCCCTGCAGCTTCAGCAGTCCCAACAGGATATCGATGATCGTGGTCTTGCCTGCGCCGCTGGTTCCCACGATTCCGATGGATTTGCCAATAGGAAAGACTACATTTGCTTTGTCAAAGATCAGCTTATCGGAATTCGGATAATGATAGGTGATATTTTCCAGTCTGATCTCTCTGGTCACCGGAAGCTTTTCTTTCGCAACCACCGCATAAGAAAGATCGGTATGTTCCTCATCCGTTTCCTCGATCAGATTATCGCTGACATTGAAGAAAAACGGCTCGTTAAATGCCATACTTGTTAACTGATTATTGATCCTGCTGGCTGCCGGCAGCAGTCTCATGGCAGCAATACCGAAAGCGGCAAGCAGCGATACCATACCGGATACATCCACATCGCACAGGATCAATACCGCGATATAGGTCAGCAGCGCGCCAAAACAAACGGT
>DLOP01000026.1:5489-5776 GCA_002478505.1 Lachnospiraceae bacterium UBA7481 | reverse complement strand
TGACGGATTCCAACCGTCTGATCATTACCCCGCATATGGCCTGGGCGGGTACCGAGGCAAGACGGAGGGTGGTTGAGGAGGTTTATAAAAATATAGAGGCGTTTTTGAGAGGGGAAGAGAGAAATATTGTAGTGTAGAGCAGCCGGATAAGAAGAATACTGTGGTATAGAGCAGCCGGAAGCAGAATTATTGCCGCGCAGAGCTGCCGGAGGTTATCGAATACTTTGTCAGGAAGGAAAGAGGCATAGTTATTTATATGGAGAGAGATAAGAGAAAAGCAAAATATT
>DLOP01000026.1:2303-5284 GCA_002478505.1 Lachnospiraceae bacterium UBA7481 | reverse complement strand
TATTATCTGTGGGGAAGCCAAGCGAAGGATAAGAAGCTTCATAAACGGCTGTTGGATATCGAATTGGATATGAAAGCTCATCTGATGCAAAGTCCGGAAATAGCCGAGGCTTTTGAGGAAGCGCATCCCAATAAGGTGCAGATCTCACGTTATCTGCAGAGAGACGGCTTCCCTGTCTATAAAGATACGGATGTGACTTACTATCCGTTGGGCGATAACATGGAAACGGACTTTATGAAAGACCTTGCCGCTGCCAAAGAAAGTATTTTCATGGAGTATTTTATTGTATATAATGGGGAGTGGTGGAAGCGCATCCGCGAGATTTTAGTAAAGAAGGCGTCAGAGGGCGTTGACGTCAGACTGCTGGTGGATGATTTTGGCTGTCTTTATATGGGGGTTCGTAAGTTAAAAAGGGAGTTGAAAAAGGACGGTATCAAGCTTTATTCCTTTGCGCCTCTGGAGCAGCGGGTGGAGTCCCTGTCTTTTAATTACCGGAATCACCAGAAGATTACGATCATAGACAGTACGGTCGCCTATACGGGCGGTATCAATCTGGCGGACGAGTATATCAATCAGTTAGACCGTTTCGGACACTGGAAGGACAGCGCCATCCGGATGGAGGGGGCGGCAGTGTATAGCCTGACAGCTTCTTTTCTGGCGATGTGGCAGCATACCAGCAGAAGACAGGAAGATATCGGGCAGTTTACGCCGAGATGGGAAACAAAAGGGACGGGTTTTGTGCAGCCGTTTTCGGGCGGACCGCACCGTAATCCCAACAATCCGATCTGCGGAGTATATAGCAGGCTGATTAATAAGGCAAGGGATTATGTCTACATTACAACGCCTTATCTGGTGCTCGATTATCATTTGCGGGATCAGCTAGTGCAGGCGGTGGAAAGCGGCGTGGATGTGCGGATTATTACGCCCCACAGATATGATAAATGGTATGTATACATGGTTACAGTGTCAAATTACGGCAAGCTTTTGGAGAAGGGCGTCCGGATCTATGAATATACGCCGGGATTTATCCATGCGAAAAATGTAGTCGTGGATGATGAGTGCGGGGTATGCGGAACGATCAATCTGGATTACCGCAGCCTTTATCTTCATCATGAAAACGGCGTTTTTCTGGCGGATGATAAAGCGGTTCTTGAGATTAAGAGGGATTTCCAGGAGACGCTAAAGCTGTGCGAAGAGATACGCTACGACCAGTGGAAGAAGCGCCCGATCCGCCAGAGGCTTGTGCAGGGCGTATTAAAGGTGCTTTCGCCATTGTTATAGAGCAAAACGTATAAAGTAAAGTATATGGGAGAGATTTACTATGTGCCTGCGGTTCAAGGTTCGCAGGTTGAAAAATAAGCTCGATAGCTTATTTTTCAATCGGCAATTTGAGTCAGAGCCTCAAATATGCCTGATCGCAGCAAGCTGCTCTGACATGGAGGATTAGATTGAAAAATCAAAGATTTTTCAATCGCGAATTTGTGCCTGCGGCCCAAAGTTCGCGGGCTATGGAAAAGGCATAGTTATTAGTGTGAAAAGCACTTCTAACTGCTCACAGCAAAGGCTGCTTCGCAGAGAAGTGCTATGTTTCACACGCAATTTGTGCCTGCGGCAGCATACAACAAAAAGCTTACGCTTTTCGTTGTCGACGGCTTAAAGCATAGTAATGCATATAACATAAATAAAATGATGTGGAGGAGAACATGAAATTCATCAAGGAATTGGCAGAAGGGAACAATATTCAGGGAGTATATCTTTGTAAAAGTAAATTATCCACAGAGACAAAGAATGGGAAACCCTATGACAGCCTGATCTTACAGGATAAGACAGGAACTTTGGATACTAAGGTCTGGGAGCCCTATAGTCCTGGGATCGGCGAATATGCTGCCGGAGATTATATCGAAGTAGTAGGAGAAGTGATTACCTTTAATGGCGCAAAGCAGGCAAAGCTTACAAGGATCCGTAAGTGTCAGGAGGGAGAGTATGACCCGGCAGATTATCTTCCCTGCACGGACAAAAATATCGGGGAGATGTATGAGCAGGTGCTGTCCTATATTAACTCCATGAAGAACGAATATCTGAAAAAGCTGCTGCAGTCTTTCTTTGTGGAGGATGAGGAGTTTATCAAGGCATTTAAAAATTCATCAGCTGCCAAAATGGTGCATCATGGATTTATCGGAGGACTTTTAGAGCATACCCTTAGCGTAACAAATCTTTGTAATTATTTTGCTGGTGCATATCCACTGATCAAGAGGGATCTTCTTCTTACGGCGGCTTTATGTCATGATATTGGAAAGATCAGGGAGATATCTGCATTTCCGGAGAATGACTATACCGATGAAGGACAGCTTCTGGGCCATATTGTGGTAGGGGTCGAAATGGTTTCGGAAAAAATACGATTGATAGAAGGATTTCCGGTGAAGCTTGCCAATGAACTGAAGCACTGTATCGTCTCTCATCATGGCGAGCTGGAATATGGTTCCCCTAAGAAGCCGGCGTTGATCGAAGCGGTTGCTCTTAATTTTGCGGATAATACGGACGCCAAATTAGAGACGATTACGGAAGTATTGAAGAATGCGGACTCACCTGACTGGCTGGGATATAATAAATTCTTAGAATCCAACGTGAGGAAGACTGGGAAGGTATAGAAGACAGTAGAGAGAAAAGACCAGAAAAAGATTGGCATATAAAGTATGCAGGAAATCAACATTAAGGAAGACTGACATGTATCAGAAAAATGAGATATATACGGTGACAGTAACTGATCTTGGCACAGAGGGCGAAGGAATCGGAAAGATAGACGGTTATCCTCTGTTTGTAAAAGACGNNGGTAGAAGCCAGACTGACAAAGGTAAAGAAAACATTTGCCTATGCCAGAATGGAAAAGCTGCTCCAGCCTTCACCGGACAGGATCGATGCTGCCTGTCCTTATGCAAGACAGTGTGGGGGATGCCAGATTCAGGCATTATCCTATCAGAAGC
>DLOP01000026.1:0-2093 GCA_002478505.1 Lachnospiraceae bacterium UBA7481 | reverse complement strand
TGCTCTGACATGGAGGATTAGTCAGGATGTTATCGATTGCAGTCATGACAAGTATGAAGTTCCTGTCAGGTATCGGAATAAAGCGCAGTATCCATTTGGCATGGATAAGGAAGGCAGAACCGTCTGTGGATTTTATGCGGGAAGGACACACAATATCATAGCGAATACAGACTGCCTTTTGGGAGCAAAGGAAAATGAAAGTATCTTAAAGGCAGTCTTATCTTATATAGAGGAATCCCATATAAAACCTTATTGTGAAACAACAGGAAAAGGTCTGATCCGCCATGTGCTGATTCGCAAAAGCCGGGCAACGGGTCAGATCATGGTATGTATTATCGTCAATGGAAAAGATCTGCCTAAAAAGGAAGAATTGATCCAGAAACTTACGAAGATTCCCGGGATGTATTCTATCTCCATCAGCCCAAATGAAAAAAATACAAACGTTATCTTGGGAGATACCTATAAGACGATTTGGGGAGAGTCTAAGATTGCTGATGAAATATGTCAGACAGTTTTTGTGATATCAAAAGATGGGGATATAAAATATAGTTCCCATAACAAGGAACCAGGGAAATGGGAAAGAGTTGCAGAGACCGGAATAAGATTCAAAATTTCTCCCTTATCTTTCTACCAGGTCAATCCGGTTCAGATGGAGCGGCTTTATTCTACTGCGTTGGAGTATGCGGGACTGACCGGAAAGGAAACAGTGTGGGATCTTTATTGCGGTATTGGAACGATTTCCCTATTTCTTGCAAAGAGTGCAAAACATGTCTATGGTGTGGAGATCGTGCCGCAGGCAATCGAGGACGCCAAAGAGAATGCCACATGGAATCAAATCGACAATGTTACGTTCTATGTGGGAAAAGCGGAAGAGGTATTACCACAATTTTATGAACAACAGGGAACAGGCATACATGTATCCAGAATGGAAGATGGCGGACAATTAGGCACATCTGAGGAAAAAGAGAAGGAAATAGACTCTATGAGGCATCCTGACGTCATTGTAGTGGATCCTCCCCGGAAAGGCTGTGACGAGGGATGCCTTACAACGATGGTTATGATGAAGCCGGAGAGGATCGTCTATGTGAGCTGCGACTCCGGGACTCTGGCGAGGGATGTAAAATATTTGCGTCAAAATGGATATGAATTAAAAAGAGTGAGAGCTTGCGATATGTTTCCGAATACGGGGCATGTGGAGACGGTGGTTCAGTTGGTCAACATCGGCGTAAAGCCCGATTATACGGTGCGTGTGGACGTTGATGTAGATGAAATGTACAAGACCATTGGAGAGGATAAAAGGAATTATATTCACTCGGATGAGTACAAAAAGATCAAAGAGTCCTGGGAGAAGAAAAAGTAAGTATTTATAGGACTTTCAGCCGGAAAATTAAATATAATATTTATGGGAAGACCTGATTGTGATACCAGAGATGGTGTTATGATCAGGTCTTTTTTGTTTTTGGCAGAAAGGGGGAAAATCCTGAGATGAGAATCAGGTTTTTTGAGGATAGGTCACCACCTTAATTTGGTGCTTTAAACCACCATCTCAGCGTGTGACAGGATTTAATCCTCATGTTATGATATGAGCAACAATTAAATAGCACCCACGAAGTTGGAAAGCTCCGGTGTGTTTCCGGACATCAATCAGTCGCAGGCTTGCCAAGTGTATCGAAGGACCTAACCGGTGAAGATCAAGCGAGTCACGGACATCTAAGGATGAGCACAAGCTGCTATCATGGCGGAGCGATAATAACCCACAGAGGGATAGAAGATATTCCTTATCCTCGCAACGGCATAAGAGGAGATAGTCATTAAATGGCGTCGTGAACACGTAAGTGTCAATGGACAGTGAACGCTGAAAGAAAAGGCGGAAACTGACAGCAGATATCTAAAGAGATATCTGTTTAGTGGGTCCCATGTGTACGGGCGATTAGGGGCTAGAGATAGCCGGATGTACACCTACATAGCCTATAAGGTTATGAATAAATGCAGGAGACTGCACGCTTATATCCATATCATGCTGAGATTCCCGACTCGGTTTATATCATAGTTAAGGCAGGCTTTCTGCAAGAAGGAGCTTCCTGTATAATTCA
>DLOP01000052.1:9575-21011 GCA_002478505.1 Lachnospiraceae bacterium UBA7481 | reverse complement strand
TACTTTTTTAGTATAGCTCCAATATTCCTTGTTACGATAAAGGCGGGCAAGATTTCCCCCGTCCGCGCTATTTCGGGGGCGAAGAATGAAATTTATTTCGACAGCAGGCTAAACGCTCCGATAAGCCGAGGGCTTTTATCGCCGAGCCTTGCATTCAGGCAGTTCACCTCGGCAAAGCGCAGATATGCGGGAACGCTTGTTATTGTCGTAATACTTGTGTTTTTTATGATGACGGTAACCGTTCTTGCAAATACCGTGACCTCCAAATCGGCTTTGGAATCGATGGGCGCAACCATATACGAAATCGGTATTTTACCCAAGAAAGCGTCATCCTTCTCCGACAGCGATCTTGAGAATATCGAAAAAGAAATTGAGCGCTTTTCGCCGATAAGAAAAAAATATTACACTACCAACTCTTATTTTTCGTTTGACGGAGAAGAAATGATGGGCAGCATTTTCAAGGATCCGTCGGTGATGCCCGCGCTCAAGGGGCGCACACCGATTTACGACAACGAGATCGCCGTTTCGCCGATGCTGCTTGACGAATTCGGGCTGAAGATCGGCGATGAGATAACCGTAGGCTGGCAGGGCAAAAGAGAAGATTATCTTATAACGGGTACGGTACAAATTATGAACGACTCGGGGAGGTGTTTTGTGATACCGCTTTGCGGCGCGGAAAAAATCGGATTTGACTATCCGCTTTGGGGCTGTTATTCCTTAGAAAAAGACGGCGATAAGACACTGAACGAGAGGATCGCCGCCGCGCTGAACGAAAAGTTCGGGGATATGCTCGAAGCGGAAGCGGAAAGCGGCGAGTTTTTAGACAATACCACTGAGACCGCAATAAACGCAGTGCAGCTGATAATCTATGTTTTCTCTGTGCTGTTCTCGCTTATCGTGGTGCATATGGTCTGCTCAAAAGCGTTCATTCAGGAGCGCACAGACATAGGGATATACAAGGCGGTCGGCTTTCATACGTCGGGACTGCGTATGCAGTTCGCCTGCCGTTTTTTGATCGTGTCCATGATCGGCGCAGCGGTCGGCGGAGTGCTGAGTTATTTCCTTTCGGGGAAAATGCTCGGCGTGCTTTTAAGGAGCATAGGCATCACAAGCTTTAATACGAGCTTTGGTTTTTTGACCTTTGCCGTACCGATCGCTGTGATATGCTCAAGCTTCCTGATATTCTCGTATCTTGTCTCGGGTAAGATACGAAAGGTCAAGATCAGAGAGCTTGTGACGGAATAAAGACGAATCTTGAAAGGATGGTAAAATGATAAAAATAAGATATGTTGAGATGGCAGACAAGCTATTTTGGTATCAATTAGATAAACATTTACCGGAGGCAGAATTTGAAAACAAGGTTAAAACGAAACAAGGTTATGTTCTTCTTGAAAATAATGTATCTGTGGGTTTGTTAAGGTATAATCTGTTTTGGGATAACGTACCATTCTGTACCATGCTTTTCATGGATGAAAAAGCTCGGGGCAAAGGTTATGGGCGTATGCTTATGAACTATTGGGAAGAGGATATGAAAAAGCAGGGATATGGCATGTTATTAACTTCTACACAGGTAGATGAAACAGCCCAGCATTTTTATAGGAAATTAGGGTATAAAGACTGTGGCGGTTTAATCATTGATATTCCATGTTATGCACAACCTATGGAAATGTTTTTTGTTAAGGAGATTTAGAAATAAAGGTGATATATGAAAAAGGTGATTATTATAGGCTGTCCGGGGGCAGGGAAAAGTTACTTTGCAAAGAAGCTTCACAGTATGACCGGAATACCATTGTATCATTTGGATTTGATTTGGCACAAACCGGATAAAACACATATCAGCAGGGCAGAATTCGATGAAACGCTCAAAAGGATTTTTCAGGAAGATGCGTGGATTATGGACGGTGACTTTTCCAGGACTATGGAAATACGTATGCAGGCTTGTGATACCATAATTTTGTTTGATATTCCGTATGAAATATGTATGCAGGGGATTCGGGAACGGGAAGGAACAAAACGTGATGATATGCCTTGGGAAGTTGCAGAAACAGACACGATGCTTCTAAATGAAGTAAAAAGCTATATTCCCGAGCAACTCCCAAAGGTTTATCAATTATTAGATAAATATAAACGCAATAAAGAAGTTATCATTTTCAGAACAAGAGAAGAAGCAGAAAGATGGTTGATGATGGGAAGAGTTTTTTTGATATGCGGAAAGATTTGCAGCGGTAAGACATACTATGCAAAGCAGCTGAAAGAAACGTATAACGCAGTTATTTTGTCAACAGATGAAGTGACCTATGATTTGATGGATAACGAACAGGGTGAATTCTATAATGAATTTGCGAGAAGAGTCAATCGGTATTTGATGAAGAAGGCGGCTGAGATAGCAAAAGCAGGCGCCAACGTTATTTTGGATTGGGGATTTTGGACGAAAGAAAACCGAAGAGAAATATCGGATTTCCTAAAAAAACAGAGTATTCTTTATGAATGGCACTATATTGACGTCGGGGACGAGACATGGCAGAAAAATATTCGGGAACGAAATTCCAGAATTCTGGCAGGAAACGGCGGCTCGGATTTTTATGTTGACGATGGGCTGTTGGAAAAAGTGCTTTCAAAGTTTGAGGTTCCGTCAGGAGATGAGATTGACGTCCGGTATACAGTAAAATAATTTTTACAATCGCCGTAAGGAACTTAGCGGGTAACAGGAGGCAGAAGAGGGCTCTTGTGAAAAAGCATAATATTTGGTTGAAAAATCATGTCCGAAATATTATAATTATTTTAATAAATTATTATGCGGAGAAGGCTTCGCGGAAACGGAGTAAATGTTATGGATAATGCTACTAAGGGTGGCTGGCGTGCCAATAAATGGGTGCGTGCGGCAATTCCGGCATTGCTGCTTCATTGCAGTATCGGTACGGTGTACTGCTGGTCTATTTTCAGTCAGGAGATTGCAGATTACATAGGCTTTAGTAAGAGCGCAACCGAGTGGGCATTCAGTTTTGCTATTTTCTTCCTTGGTATGTCTGCGGCATTCCTTGGAAATGTTGTTGAGAAGGACATTCATAAGTCTTCTTTGATTGCGGCAGTTTGTTTTGCAGTAGGTATGGCAGGTACCGGCTTCTTTATTTATTATGGCGGCGTTCATCAGAAGAGCGGACTTGCACTTGCCGGTATTTACCTTTGTTACGGTTTTATCATGGGTATCGGTCTTGGCACCGGTTACCTTTCTCCGGTTAAGACCCTGATGCTGTGGTTCAGCGACAGGAAGGGTCTTGCAACCGGTCTTGCTGTTGCCGGTTTCGGCGCTGCAAAGGCAATTGCCAGCCCGATTATGCAGGCTATGTTAAATGGTCTTGGCGAGGGCGGTATCTACAAGATGTTCTACATTCTTGCAGGTGTATACTTTGTTATGATGTTCGTCGGACACTTGCTTCTTGCAAAGCCGGCCGGTTGGCATGAGCCTCAGAAGAAGAGCAAGAGCCAGGGCGTCATCGCTACCATTAAGAGCAAGCCGATTGTGAACTATATCGGTATCTGGCTGATGTTCTACATCAACATCACCTGCGGTCTTGCATTGATTTCCCAGGAGAAGATGATTGTAAAGTGTATCGGTCTTGCCGGTACCGTTGGTGTGATTTCCACCATCTCTGCGGTATTTAACGCAGGCGGCCGTCTTGGATTCTCTGCATGGGCTGATAAGATGAAGGACAGAAATACCGTTTACAAGCTGATTTTCGTTCTTTCCATCCTTTTCACCGCATTGGTACTTGCAACCAACGGTATCAAGAATGGCGAGGGCAATACCCTGTTAATCGTTCTTGTTCTTGCGTTGATTTTCATCGTAAATGCCGGATACGGCGGCGGTTTCTCCAACGTACCGACCCTTCTTTCCGACCATTACGGTATGGGAAGCATCAGTGCCATCCACGGTATTACCCTTTCTGCATGGGCATTTGCAGGTCTGACCGGTAACCAGATGGCAAGCTGGATTGTTAAGACTTTCGGTAAGGAAGTAACGATTGGCGCAGGAACCGATCATGAAATGATTGTAAATCCTACCGGTTATCAGTACGTTCTGTACGCCACCATCGCGCTTTACATCCTGGCACTTGTAATCTGTCTTGTGATGGTTCGTCCGACCAATAAGTCCGGGCAGCAGTAATTTCAGAAACGATAAAAAGCATGACATAGTATGAATATGCCCCCGGAAGACCAGTTCGTCAACGAACCTTCCGGGGGCATATTTTGTTTCACGGGAACGTAATGCGATTTTTATATTTCCTTCAAAGCCTTCACAATTTTTTCTGCCTTTTCTAAAACTTCCTTACAGATCTTTGTTCGCCAAAATGCAAAAGAAATCAACCCCTCCCGATCTTCTGATTGTGTCTGCAAATATTCTTTATATCCATAGGTACTCCGAAGTAATTGAAATACATATACGAAAGGCATTGCTTCCAAATCTCTTTCACTTAATGCAGCATATTTGCAATAACATTTTACATAGCTGCATAACTCTTGTATATCAATCTGTCCGCTTATTCTTGTTGTTTCGGATGTTTGAATATACGAACGCATAATCTCCCATACAATCGGCAATGTTCTTGCTGAAGAAAAATCTATGACAGCTTTTATTCTATTATTTTCTCCAATAATCTGACAACCCTGATAGTCGCCATGACTTGCGCCATAAGTTATTCCATCAAAATATTGTCTGAATCTGTGTTGACGCTCTCTTAAAAGCTCATATTTGTACAAAAGATCTTCTCGGATTTCCGGATATTTCAAATCCTCCCGATGTTCCTCCAAAACCGATAATAGCTTCTCATATTTCGGAACAGCGTCCTCATTTACCCATGACGAATCCAAACTAACGGGAAGCAAAACATCTTTTAACGCAACATGAATTTTAGCGAGCATTTCTGCCAGCTCAGGCAGCATCTCTTTGGGATAATCATAATATCCATAGTTTTGACCATCTATAAATTTTTCTAAAATTAAATAATGTCCCTTATAAAATACGAATTTACTCCCTGAAATAGTCCGCAGAAAACTTGACGTCGGTATTCCTTTGCCTTGCAATTTTTCAAGAACCTCTGCCTCTCTTAGTATAGCCTCTTCCGATATATCTGACTGAAATTCTTTTAGGAAGAAAGTACCGTTTTCACTACATATTCTAAAACAATTTGCTGTTCCAAGCTTCATTTTTACATGGGATTGACACTCAATATTCCAATGAGAGCGTACGATATTAAAAATGTCGTCATCTGACATTACCGTTTTTTCTAAAGACATTTTTCTACTTCACCGCCATTCTTAGAATAGTTATAAGAAACTTATATTTTTCTTTTCTTAAATTTTTCTATTGCATATTCATAAGATTCTTGAATAAATGATTTTAGTTTTTCAAAAGTTTTATAGGATGGGTTTAATACAGAAATCCATCCCATCCAAGCATATACAGGATGAGGAATTATCTTATCCAATTCTGTAAAATCGTAATTCATATCTACTATTCCGGCGGCATTTGGTCTTTTAGGTAGTTCATTAAATAATTCTATGAAAGTTTTCTTACGAATCCCCAGATTAACTCGATATACATTTTCTCTATTCAAATTTGAGCCTTTGTCATTATCTCCATCTTTTTCCTTTATTGTAAGTATATAAACTCCTCTTTTTAAGACAGTATCAGGATTGTAAAATATTCCTTTTTCTCCCCAGCTTTCTGCCAAAACTGTATCTTCTAAATTTTCCAGACAATAGTTTAATATTTCTTCTGATTCCATTTTTACTACCTTTCGATTATCATTTGAAATGCTGGTAATCTTAGCATTTTAATAACAACTGATAACAAATAGGAATTATTTCCAAACAGAATTAACCCAATCATGCAATACCAGCAGCTTTCCGGTCAATTCCTTGCGAATTTGATTTATCAGATAGTCAAGGGAAAAAGAAAATAGCCGCTGCTACGCCAATAGCAACGGCTGACGCTGTAAAGCGTTAAAAAACTGCTATTTGGAGGGTAGAGCCGCTTCTATGGCTTTCCCTTCTCTTATATCTAAGATAGCATACCGGAAAGAGGATTGCAAGAAGTTTCCGCTATGAATATAAAGCTATTTTATTGAACAATGCACCATTTTTGTGTATATGAATGTAGCGATGCACCCGATAGCAGTACCGATAGCATAGCTCCATAAATCCTCAACAGCGAAACTTGTCCCAATTAATACACGGAAAAACTGAATATTTCCAAGACCAATTAAATCGACAAAGTGAATTTTTTGCAGGAATTCGACAGCAAAAGCGAATAGCATAACACCAATATGAACTATATAGTGATTATTTTCACCGCCGAGAACGGACTGCACAAGACAGTACACCGCCCATATGACAATAACATCACCGCCATAGGAACGAATCCAGTTGTCATGCTGAGTAAGAGCAATCACGACTTCCACAGCAATAATAAGCAGGAGCATGATAATATAAGGCAGACGTTTTTTCATACTAACTCTCCTAAATCGGGGAAAACAGCTATAGCGCGTTGAACGATGCGCCATTTTTGGCGGGTCAATCAACAGTATATTATAATGCTCTTCATGTAATACCTCCATCAAAATCCAATTCGCTTATTATGTTACCCCGACTCCACCCTCGCATCATCAGCCGACATTAAAGGTAATAATAAAAATCTGTTCATATGCACGTGTTAAGATACAGGACATAAATGTAAAAGCAAGGAGTCGAACCTTTCGCCTGTCCAAAACGTACCTTGGATACGATTCATTCTCAACCGTCAGAGATTCCTGTCCACCCTGAAAATGCTACCAGCTTTTTTCTCAGATAAGCTCTGTTGTCCAATTAAGCTCCTGGATTTTCTCATCGGTTTCCCGAAGCTCTTTGGATAGTGCATCAACCTTTTTTTGAAGCTCCGCAACATTTACCGTGCTTTTTATGACAATCTCAGACCTTGTAAGACGGTTTATCTTGCTGCTTGCACCGTTTAGAAAATTACGCATGATTTTTATGTCCAGTTTTAAGCAATCTCTCTTTGCAAGCAATTCAGTAATTGTCATTCCTCCGGCTTCCGTTTTGCTGTTTGTCAAATTTATTTTTGAGATTAATGATTCAAGTTCCTCAATAATTCTGTCCTTTTCGGCAATAAGCTCCATTGGATTTTCGTCAGGCTTTTCCCCCTCCTGAACCTTAGCGTTGGAAACAAGCCTTGTTTCAAGCTCGTTCAGCCTGCCCTGTAAATCTGCCCTTGTTGATAGTGCTGTAGCTAATTTCATGAAAATACCTCCTTTTTGTTTCCCTTTTCTATGTTTAGTACGCTTTGAAAGATTATATCATTATGCAATATTAGGATAAAAACTATTTAGATAATCATAATCATCTTTAGTCCAATTTTTGGGGAAAGAGTAATAAATGTATTTTTCCATACTACCTCCACTTTTTGTTTATTGTTTCTTAAAAGCATTACAAAGAAATCCTGCTTTTTAACAAGCTTCAATAGGACTGGCTTCCGTTATTCCTGAGTTGATTAAGATATCTATTTCCTGACATCTTTTATAGCATTGAGTTGAACTGTACACTGGTTTCATATCATATTTATTATAGCATAATATGACTGTTTATGCTATCAATTTTTCCTGATAATTCGGTTCTCCTGATACCATAAAAATATTATTTTATTGCTTTTCCGTCAGCCGCAAGAGTCTTACCGCTCCTGTTTTGGTTTCCTATTTTTCCGGCATAGTATAGTATCAACATTGCCCGGTATGTTACGTCACACAATTTTCTGGTCTTGCTTCTCCAGTCTTCTTCCAGCTGCCCGCCGGAATAGGTTCCCATTCCTTTCAAAGCATTTTCACAAAAGTTTACGCGGCATACTCCCTGTTCATCAATGGAATCATAAATCCTGTCGACTTCTTTTTTTAACTGCGGAACAAAATCATATAAAGAACATCGGCACATATACTCCACCAAATCCAAATACACTTGATGCGTTCCGCCCTTATCGCTTCCCAGTTTCATTCCTTCCCTAAACGCGCCGCAGCACCCAACCAAATGCCCGATATCTACACAATAAGCAGGAGAATAATCCAGTTCGTTATCTTTCAGCAGTTTACGAAATGCTTCCGCAAGCATAGAAATATTTTCTTCACTCCGCCAACTGTCTGTGTGTGCCAAAATATCCAGATGATATCTGCAGGGCCATTTTTCATGCTTTTCAAAAACATATGCGATTCCCTCAGGATTCACTCGCTCGGGACGCCTTTTTCTGATTTTCACAATATCTGTCACCGAATTGATCTCCGTGACCCTGCGGAAGGACTCCAATGATACCGCAATCTCTTTGGAGATATCAAACAGCGTTTCATAACCTGCCCTTGCAACGCAGGAAGCCATAATAATGTCAGATCCGGTTGCCGCATACTGATTGCAGTCGGTATCCTCACTGCCAAACAAATCCGATTTCACGGTCTTAAATGCTTCTATGGCATTCTTTAATACAGGAGTATCCCGATATATAAGCTTCTCCCCGAGATATTTCACGCCTACCTCCTGGTTTTCATATTGTCCCGCATTTTTATTCGGGCCATGAAAACCATTTCCTAACCAACCGTTTTCTTTTTGACAGGCAATGATACTCCGGATTATTTTCTCGTGCATAACCCGGTCATGCAGCTTTTCCTTTTCCTCTTCTGTGATATTTTTAAGGATATCGTTCTTCACATGAAAGACAATAGACGGATTGGCATTGTCCAACAGAAAGCCTGCCATTTTATCCGGTATGTTATACTTCAATTTATTTGCCTCCATTCTGCGCCAAAATTGTCACTCAAGTCAGTTGAACGATGCACCTTTTTTGGTGGGTCATTCAACCATTAACATCCAAAAAGTTCGGTAAAATCAAGACTGTACCCTTGTCATCAACACTATGCACTCCGCATGTTCCGCGTATGGCAATCTTGCAGGCTGACGCCTGCGGATAAGGGGACAGGATTATTTGCAGGCGGAAATTCCGCATAGATCCTTAATGACCTCGCCGGCAAGGATGAGTCCGACAACCGAGGGAACAAAGGAAATACTTCCCGGGCTTTGCCGTTTGCCGGAACCGCTGCGTGCGGTGTCAGCCGGGCGGTCGCTCTCAGCGTCCCCGGCAGNNAGGGATGCCGCCGCAATGCTGCGCTTAACCGGAAGCTCGGTAGAGTAGACAACCTTTAACTTCTTAATACCCCGCTTCCCAAGCTCGCGCCGCATGACCTTAGCGAGCGGGCAGACAGAGGTTTTGTAGATGTCGGCAACCTGAAATGCAGTCGGGTCCAGCTTGTTGCCGGCGCCCATGGAGCTGATGATGGGGGGNNTTGTCCTGACACACAAGGGCAATTTTGCCGCTTACCGTGTCGATGGCATCGATGATATAGTCGTACTGTGTAAAATCAAATTCTGCGGCATTTTCGGGCGTATAGAAGGTGCGGGAGGTATTTACCTGAATCGTCGGATCAATGTCCGCAATTCGAGCCTTGGCGGCGTCTACCTTCGGCATACCGAGGGTGCTGTGTGCGGCAATAATCTGGCGGTTCAGGTTCGTCAGGCACACCAGGTCGTCGTCAAAGAGATCCAGAGTGCCGATGCCGCTGCGGGCGAGCGCCTCCACGGCATAACCGCCGACGCCGCCGATTCCGAAGACTGCCACGCGTGCATTGCGCAGTTTGGTAAGGGATTCGGAACCAAGCAGCATTTCCGTGCGGGAATACTGAGTCTGCATAATATCTCCAATCTGAACCCGGGCAAATATGGGGAATATATTTGTCGGAATTCGCATGTATTGTTTCTTTTTGGTAATCATAACCAACAGGAGGAAAAATGTCAATAATGCGAAGAAAGTCACAGCGGAATTGCAGAGGAGGAACATGGATTACGGATGTTGACAAATGCGATGGAGTGTGCTATATTAAATATACCCCTAGGGGGTATATAACAAATATGATATAAAGAGGATAAAAGATGGAAAACTGCTGTCAATGCGCCCGTCATAAGGAACGGAGCGAAGAGGAGTATAAAAGCCTGATTCACCGCCTGAACCGCATCGAGGGACAGATTCGCGGGATTCGCGGGATGGTGGAGAAGGATGCGTATTGCACCGACATTCTGATGCAGGTGGGGGCGGTGAGTGCGGCGCTTAACGCATTTAATAAGGAGTTGTTGGCAAGTCATATCAAGTCCTGTGTTTCTCAGGATATCCGCGACGGAAAGACAGAGACGGTGGATGAGCTTGTCGAGGTCTTGAAGAAATTGATGAGGTAGGTGATTTCAATGGAACAATATTCTGTAACCGGTATGAGTTGTGCGGCATGCAGTGCGCGAGTGGAAAAGGCTGTCAGTAAGGTGGAGGGGGTTACGGCCTGCTCGGTGAACCTGCTGACCAACTCTATGGGGGTAGAGGGTACCGCGTCTCCGGCTGCGATTATTGCGGCTGTGGAGGCGGCCGGATACGGCGCTTCGCCGAAACATGGGAAGAGCGGGCGTGCGGATGCACCCGAGGACGGGACGGCAGGGGCAGACGCAGAAAGTAGGAACGAAGAACTTCGGGATACTGCGACGCCTGCGCTGGTGCGGCGCCTTGTCTGGTCAATCGGATTTCTGCTTGTGCTGATGTATTTTTCGATGGGACATTCGATGTTCCACTGGCCGGCGCCTGCATTTTTTGTGGGGAATTATGTGGGACTTGGGTTTTTGCAGATGCTCCTTACGATTACGGTTATGATGATTAACCGGAAATTTTTTGTGAGTGGCTTCCGAGGATTTATCCATCGTGCGCCCAATATGGATACTCTGGTTGCGCTTGGAGCGGGAACGGCATTTGCTTACAGTACGGTTGTTCTGTTTCTGATGACGCGTGCGCTGAGCGATGGAGACAATGACGCGGCAATGCATTATATGCATGAATTTTACTTTGAATCCGCAGCGACGATTCTGACCCTGATTACGGTCGGAAAGATGCTTGAGGCGCGTGCGAAGGGAAAGACAACGGATGCGCTGAAGGGTTTGATGGCGCTGGCGCCCAAGACGGCGACGGTTGTGCGGGACGGTAAGGAAACGGAGCTTCCGGTAGAACGCGTCATGCGTGGAGATATCTTTGTTGTACGTCCGGGAGAGAGTATTCCGGTGGACGGTGTGGTTCTGGAGGGAAACAGTGCGGTTAATGAAGCGGCGCTGACCGGAGAGAGTATTCCGGTGGATAAGGCAGCCGGTGACAATGTATCGGCTGCGACCATGAATCAATCGGGTTTTTTGCGCTGTGAAGCAACCCGCGTCGGAGAGGATACCACCCTGTCGCGGATCATTCAGTTGGTGAGTGATGCATCAGCAACGAAGGCGCCTATTTCAAAGATTGCCGACCGGGTATCGGGAGTATTTGTCCCG
>DLOP01000052.1:6816-9509 GCA_002478505.1 Lachnospiraceae bacterium UBA7481 | reverse complement strand
GGTTCCAATGTGTTTTTCCTCCTGTGCGCTTGGACTGGCAACGCCGGTAGCGATTATGGTCGGAAACGGCGTCGGAGCGAAGCACGGCATTCTTTTCAAAACGGCGGTTTCTCTTGAGGAAGCCGGAAAAGTACGGACAGTGGTACTCGATAAGACCGGCACAATTACTAAGGGAGAACCGGAGGTTACGGATGTGCTCCCTGCGGACGGTCTGACGGAAGCGGAGCTTCTGAAGCAGGCGGCTTCTCTGGAACGATACAGCGAACATCCTCTGGCACATGCGATTCGTGTGTATGCGGAGGAAAAACACATTGGAACCGAGGAGGTTACGGATTTTCAGGCGCTGCCCGGAAATGGATTACAAGCGATGTATAACGGCCGTATGCTGTACGGCGGAAATGCAAAATTCATCCGGCAGTATGTTATGGAGACTGCGCAGAGCAATGCGGCCTCCGATGCGTTCTTTCGAGAAGCAGAGGAACTTGCATCGCAGGGGAAGACCCCGTTATTCTTTGCAGCAGGGGAAAAAATGCTGGGTATCATCGCTGTGGCGGACACTGTGAAAGAGGATAGCCTTCAGGCAATAACGGAGCTTAAGGGAATGGGGCTTCAGGTGGTTATGCTGACCGGTGATAATGAGCGTACGGCAAATGCCATCGGACGAAGTGTCGGTGTTGACCGCGTCATTGCAGGCGTCCTTCCGGAAGGCAAAGAGCAGGTGGTTCAAACGCTGCGCAAGGAAGGCAAGGTGGCTATGGTCGGCGACGGCATCAATGACGCACCCGCGCTGGTTCGTGCGGATATCGGCATTGCCATCGGCGCCGGAAGTGATATTGCGATTGATTCTGCGGATGTTGTCCTGATGAAGAGCCGTCTTGCCGATGTTCCGGCAGCCATTCGACTAAGCCGCGGTACGTTGAAGAATATCAAGGAAAACCTGTTCTGGGCATTTGCCTATAATGTGATCGGAATCCCGCTCGCCGCCGGTGTGTGGATCGATTTGTTCGGATGGAAGCTCAATCCGATGTTCGGGGCGGCAGCTATGAGTTTTTCGAGCTTTTTTGTAGTATCCAATGCACTGCGGTTGAATTTGCTTCATATTCACAGTGCAAAAAGAGATAAAAAAATTAAATGGAAGAAGGAGAAAAAGAACATGACAAAGACAATGAAAATCGAAGGGATGATGTGCGGACATTGTGAGGCGCGCGTAAAGAAATGCCTTGAGGAGATGCCTGCGGTAGCAGAGGCAATCGTGAGCCATACCGACGGAACTGCTGTTGTAACGCTTGCAAGTGATGTGGCAGATGATGTCCTGAAGAAGACGGTTGAGGACCAGGGCTATCAGGTACTGGACATTCAGTAAAAAAAGAAATTAGGGGTTGACAGGATAGAGCGACTGTGATAAAATGACAATCGGTCAAACGGGGTGTGGCTCAGTTTGGCTAGAGTGCTTGATTTGGGATCAAGAGGTCGCAGGTTCGAGTCCTGTCACCCCGAGTTACTCTGCAATTTCATATTTTTCCTATGCGGGTGTAGTTCAATGGTAGAACACTAGCCTTCCAAGCTAGATACGTGGGTTCGATTCCCATCACCCGCTTTTTTCATGTCCTTTTTTGGCAAAGGAAGCCAGTCGGCGGACATCCCTTCGACTACATAAAAAAGATGACTGCCTCCCTTCGGGGCAGTCATCTTTTTTATGTAAGCAGCGTTGCTTTTCTTCCTCGTCAGAGGAGCTATTGCTTGTCTTCCTTTGCAGCGCGTTCCATCTCTTGTTTCAGAAGATAGAACAATGCATCCATATTCAGCGGCTTTGCAATATGTCCATTCATGCCGCATTCCCTTGCTTTGGCAACATCTTCGGAAAAAGCATCGGCAGTCATGGCAATGATGGGAATATTGGCATCTTCACGTTCCATAGCGCGGATGGTTCGGGTGGACTCGTAGCCGTTCATGACAGGCATACGAATATCCATCAGAATTGCACGATAATATCCCACCGGTGAAGCAGCAAACCTGTCGGCACAGAGCTTTCCGTTCTCTGTACATTCCACGGTAAGTCCGGCATTTCCCAAAATCACGGTTGCGATCTCACTGTTCAGTTCATTATCCTCTGCAATGAGGATACGTTCGCCGGAAAATACGGGAGACGTTTTTTCTTCCTGCTTTTCAGACACGTTCTGCTCGGTAATCTGTTTGATACCAAAGAACAGCGTTGACTTAAACAGCGGTTTGGTAATGAATCCATTGACGCCGGCCTCTGTAGCCTCCTGCTCAAAGTCCGTCCAGTCATATGCGGAAATGATGATTACAGGAACATCTATATTAGTAAGCTTTCGGATCTGACGAGTGGTTTCTATGCCGTTTATCTCCGGCATTCGCAGATCGACAAGGATGACATCGAAGCGTTGGGTACCGTTTTTAACCATTTCCACAGCTTTTTTGCCGTCTGTGACAAACTGTGTATCTGCACCGAGCTCTGTCAGCGTGCATACAGCAGAGTGGCACAGATCCAGGTCATCATCGACCACAAGCACGTTCAGACCATGCAGCGTCATATCGGCTTCATTCATGTCACCGCGTTTCAAGTCAAGCATTACATGAAACTCACTGCCCTGACCGGGTTCACTTTCTACGTCAATGGTTCCATTCATCATGTCGATGATATGCTTGGTAATGGTAAGTCCCAGACCGGT
>DLOP01000052.1:0-6798 GCA_002478505.1 Lachnospiraceae bacterium UBA7481 | reverse complement strand
CTTATCCTCCCGGACAAAGCTGTCAAACAGTACGGAAATAAAGTCTTTCGTCATGCCGCTGCCATTATCACGGACATAAAAATGATTGCGTACATAGCCGCTGCCATAGGGGGAAGCTTCCTGTTATGTCGAAAATTGAAAGCGGTNNCAGCGAGACGATACCGCCCTCCTGTGTATATTTGGCGGCATTGGACAGCAGATTGAGAAGAATCTGATTCAGACGCAGACTGTCACAATAGACTTTTTCGCATAGGATATCCCGGACATAAACATCAAACTGCTGTTTTTTCCCTTTGAGCTGCGGCTGAATAATGGTGACAATATTCTCAAAATTTTCGCGCAGGGAGATCTGAACCTCCGACAGTGTCATCTTACCGCTTTCAATTTTCGACATATCGAGTACATCGTTTATCAAAGAGAGCAGATGGCGGCTCGATTTGGTGATTTTATTCAGACATTCCTCAACCTTTTTTTTGTCGTCAATACTGGAACGTGCAATATCCGTCATGCCGACGATAATATTCATCGGGGTTCGGATGTCGTGACTCATATTGGAAAGAAACTCGCTTTTGGCTCGATTGGCAGCGATTTCTTCATTTCTCAGATATTTCAGTTCCTGCATATGCTGGTAGGAGTAGATCGCGAACAGGATGAACGCAATCAGGAAAGCCACGCAAAGCAGGCAGAAAGAGCTCAAAAAGACCTGATTGCTTTTCTGGTTGTTAGTATACAGGACATCCTCCATTTCACTGAACCGCATGAAGGATAGCAGGTACCAATCCGAATAGACGAATTTTCGGGCATACAGCATACTTTTCCCGTTGTCAATGAGAAATACCGCCTGATACGTATCATCATTCTGCATAGCGTCGCTGATTTCTGCAATATAGTCCTCAGGCTGCTTGCCGTTGTAAGGCTGGTATTTGTCACGGATACGGGCAAAGTAATTTTCCCGAAATGCGTCCTCATTGCGGATGACAAAGCTGCTGTCCTGCTTACGAATGACAAACGAATATACCATCTTTTCATTACTATAGGAGAGATTCAGAATATCGCTAATCGTAGCAGTGGGAATGTCACACAGCAGCGCACGGTACGTCGTATCTCCAACATGGAATTCGGACATCAGCACCATTTCCACCATACGTTTCCCATCTCCGTCGACTGTCAGGACGACCTTATCTTCTCCCTGTTCCAGTGCCTTTTCGTAGCTCACTTTATCATACGGCTGAATGTTCGGATCGCCGCGCAGAACCTCACGTTTACCGTCGGCTGTCAGCAGTGCGATATAGCGCGGACCGGAGGTAATTCCGTCGGTAATCATGTTTTTGAACTGTTCCGGTGTTTTCGCCTGATTGAGGGACGCATGCAACACCTGCCTCAGCATATCAAAACGTCCTTCAAAATAGGTCCGGGAATGGTTGATCGTTTCCTCGGTGAGCGCCGAAAGGTATGTAAAGCCAATATCATCAACCGTTTCTTCATTCAGCTTTGTGATACGCCGCCGCATTTGCAGAAATCCAAATGCCATTGTCAGGAGCAGCAGGATAAAAGCTAAGAATACAGGCAGCAGTTTCATTTGTTTTTTTGTTTTCATAGAATTTGTCCGCCTATCTTGCGTTTTTGTTGTCGGGCAGATCAGGATTCTGCCTGGAGACGGCGGATGGCATCAGCTGTGATCCGGTAGTCCTCTGCAACATCAGAAAGCAGCCGCTGTGCATTCTGTACATCCGGCGCACCGCCGCGCAATTCTTCTGCCATGAGCTGACTGGAATGGTACAGTCTGGTAAATGACAGGTTCTGGCAGATGCCCTTCAGCGTATGGGCGGCAATGAACGCCTGCTCATAATCCGCACGGTCTAAGGCATTGCAAAGGTTAGAAAAGCTTTGGTCATTCAGAAATTTGAAAACAAACCTTTTAACCATTGCTTCATTGAAAAGGCGGTTTGATACATCTTTATAGTCCCCGCCAAGCGCGGAGTAACATTC
This sequence comes from Lachnospiraceae bacterium UBA7481, assembly GCA_002478505.1. Lineage (GTDB taxonomy): Bacteria > Bacillota > Clostridia > Lachnospirales > Lachnospiraceae > NK4A136. The sequence goes on along the minus strand of DLOP01000052.1, from coordinate 4,809 downwards.
CTGTAGAGTCATAATATAACATCCTTTCTGCTATCATGCCATGCGGAAGGAGCGTACATGTTCCGCATGGTATTACAACATAAACGAACCGTCGTGCCAAACGCTCAGGGCTTCTAGCGGTTCTCAACAGGCTTCAGATCGGTTACTTTCCCAAAAACACCGATATATCTGGGAACCTCTTCATCCGACCAGAGTGTCCGTGCACTGAGCTTTCCGCTCATCAGTTTATCATTGATGATAAGCTCTACATCTTCTTCGACATCCGGCGCTTCGGCGCTGGCGCTGTGAAAGTGCTCCGACAGTGCTTTCACGTGCGGCTCGTTCATTACTTGCAGATGGCTCTCCAGCATATTGTGAACGGTTTTATCCGTACCGAGGAGTTTTGCACCCCATGCGGAGAGAATGACGATCGAGGTGCGGCTGTCATAGTCAAACCGCAATTCTTCTGCCCTTTCGGCAAAGAAGCTCTCCTTTTCGTGTTCCTTACGAATCTGCTTCAGCGGATAGACCAAATCCGTAAATTCGTTATACTCCATCAGATCGCTGACCAGATTTTCCAGCAGCTTTGTAGGACGCTGTACACCGGACTGCGTATTCAGTTCCCTGATGATATCCTGGTGTATGTCTGTCAGGCAATCCAGCAGCAGCTCGCTGAACGCGCCGCATTCGCCGTTTAAGATCATCTGATATGCTTTTTCGTGGGAGAATGCTTTTTTGTAGCAGCGTTCGCTTGTGAGGGCGTCATATACGTCTGCCAGTGCAACGACCTGTGCGCCGATCGGAATATCATCGCCCTTCAGACCATCCGGATAGCCTCTGCCGTCATACCGTTCATGATGCGAACGGCAGATCATGCGTGCGACCTGTACAAGCGGCTCCTGCGCATAAAGCGGAATGTTCCGGAGTATCTGATCCCCTATGGTCGTGTGGGTTTTCATAATCTCAAATTCCTCAGGGGTAAATCTGCCGGGCTTGTTGAGGATTTTGCCGGGAATGCCGATTTTGCCTATATCGTGCAGGGCTGAGGCGATTATAATCAGTGAGATGTCATCCTGACTGAGGTGATAACGATCTGTTTTTTTCACCAGACACTGGAGCAGGAGAGTGGTAATTGCGGAAATGTTCAGGACATGCATACCGCTCTCGCCGTTTCGGAACTCCACAATATGACTCAGGATATTGACCATCATGGTGTTATTCTTTTCTTTTTCGTAAACCAAATTGGTGATAATATACTTCAGTCTCCTGTGTTTAGCGTGCAGGTTCAGGGTATTGACGATACGTCTGCGGATAATGAAGGCATTGAAAGGACGGTCAATATAATCCGTAACATGCATTTTGTAGGCGCGCTCTATAGTGGACGGCTCCTTTTCGGAGGAAATCATAATAACCGGCAAATCTTCAATGATGCCGCAGTCATTCATCATTGCCAGAACCTCGAAGCCGTCAACGCCGGGCATGACAATATCCAGAAGCATCAGGTCGATCTCGCTGCTATGTTCACGGAGTATTTTCATTGCTTCCGAGCCGCCGGATGCTTCCAGGATTCTGTAGTCATCCTCCAGCATGGCGATCAGGAACTCGCGGTTCGTAGCTGCATCGTCCACGATCAATATTGTCTGTTTTTTTTCATCTGTTGCCTGTTTCATGTTGTATCCTCCTAAGCGAACGGCCGCTTTATGTTAAACGAGACCGGGGCTGCCGCACCGGGTGATTGGCGCGGTCTGACTGTTCATAATTTTATACTATAATATAGTATATTGCTGCGGCTTTGTCAAGCAATCCGTGCAAACGAACTCACGGAAATACCGTGAAATTGTATGGCGTGTATTGACTTTTATAAAGAAAATATGTTATCATCTGAAGAAAAAATGAGAACCTGTGGCGGCTGCCATTTGTTGGTACAATTGTAAGGAGTTATTTTATGTTGAAAAAATATTTTGCCGTCTGTTGGTTGGCGGCGCTGCTCGCTTCAAGTATTCTGCTGACGGGGTGCGGCGATTCAAAGCCATCCGATTCAGACTCGCCCGACGACAGCGACGCTCTTACGTGGGGAACATTGACGAAATACGAAGCGGACAAGTCGTTTTTTGAGCTTCTGAACAAGACTTATCCCGAGATAGCGCTTGATTTTATATCATACAAGGGAGCGAACCGTACGGGTTACAGCTGGGCTCAGATGCGTGCCGACGATATTCCGGATATCTTCAGGACTTCGCAGCTGATTGACAGAGACTTGGCAAAGGAACGCCTCGTTGACCTTTCGGGCTACGACTTCATAGGAGAATGCTCTACTTCGCTGCTTGATCAGTGCTCCATCGACGGCGGCATCTATATGCTGCCTACCAACATCAGCGTGTACGGCATTTTCTACAATAAAACGCTTATGGAAGAGAACGGCTGGGAAATACCCGAAAACTTCGCCGAACTGGAGGCGCTCTGTGCAGAAATACGTGAGGCAGGGCTGATTCCCGGCGTCATTCCGGCAGAGGTAACCGGTCACGAGTTTTCCGCGGTGTTTAATCTTGCGAAAACCGATTGGCTGACTACGCCTGATGGTCAAAAGTGGGAACAGAACTTTATATCCGGCAGCGCTTCGGCAGAGGGAATGTGGGAAGGCACGATGGACTATGTCCAGAAATATATCGACATCGGTATGTTCACTCCCGACCCCGACGACAGAGATTGGAGAACGCTTTTCAATGAATATCTCGGCGAGCGGAAAGCGGTATTTATTACCATGAGCGCAACCGTAAGCAGCACCACGCTGCCAAACGGCGACGAGCTCGGAATTATGCCGTATATCGGTCAGGACGGCAGCAAAAATATTTATATGTATATGGCGAGCGAATACTTTGGTATCAGCAAGCGTCTTACCGAACCGGGAAACGAGAAGAAGCTCGAGAATGCGCTCAAGCTTCTGTCGCTGTTATATTCGGAAGAAGGTCAGGCGACACTGATTAACGCGGATAATCCGTGCCTTATGAGCGTCCGTGACAGTGCCAAGCTGGACAAGTCTTCCATGATTTATGATGTGCAGCAGGCGATACGTGAGGGGCATGCATTCCATATGACATACGTAAACTGGGACGGTGTGCTCGGCGATATGGGGCAGGCGTATAAAGAATGGATTCGCGGTGAAAACGATATGGACGGCGCGAAGTGCATTGCACGTATGGACGAACTCCAGACCGGCTATCTCGAGAATAGAGATAATTTCTATTTTTGCGAGAGTACTGCGGACTTCACACTTGAGCAGACCGCCCGACTGATTGGCAAGGCTTTAGGAAATGCGGTCAATGCAGACGCTGTAATCGTACCGCTCGGCGAGTTCCGCAACGGCGTTGAGATTTCGTCAGGCGTGAGCGGAAAGCTTTATAAGGGACGTATCAATACAGACGTTGCCACCACGATACTTCCCGGAAGCAATAAGGGATACGCTATGATGACTATGACGGGCGCTCAGGCAAAGGAACTCGTCAAAAACGGCTTCAAGGTGGAGAAAAAAGAAAATGACGAAGTGGTGGGCACTGAGACGTTCACGTATATTCTGGTAACCAAGGGCGGCAAGGAACTCGATGACAGCGCTTCTTATCAAGTGGCGTTCCTTCCGGGCGGATATACCGAAGAGACAGCCCGGACTTACAACGCCGAAACAAAAGAAGATTCGATCATGACTTTTGTATTGGATTGGCTTGAGGAGCAAAAAGTCGTTTCTCCCGACGGAAATCCATGGGAATGATTGTATGAGGGAAACAGGCATTTGACAACGCCGCAACCATAATAGACCTCCTCGGAAGCTTTTGAAGCGCTTCCCGGGGAGGTCTAATGAACGCTATCTGCGTATATATTGATTTGCAAAGGATATCGTTATGAAATATAAATTGAAAAAAAAGTATTCGATTCTTCCGCCGGCGCTTATCGCCTGCTTGCTGTTGTTTCTGCTGACAGGAGGCTACTTAGTTATCAGGTATCTTAAAGCGCAGACCTTTGAGGAACGTACTACACAACTGGTAGAGATAACGTCCCAGGTACAAATCAATCTTGACAGCGCACTGGATTCCCATTGGAATTACCTTACTGCTGCTGTCAATATGCTGGAGCAGCAGGAATTTGACTCGACGGAGAGCGTAGTTGCATATATAAGTGAATTAGAGGAGCTTCTGGAAACAGACAAATACGGTTCGTCGCTGATGCTGCTTGACAGTTTGGGAAACTGCCATCATGCCAACGAAAGTCACGGCTACTGGAAGGAAAATAATATAATCGCGGACGGGAAAAGCCGTTATACTTTTATTTCCGGTGACTATGCATATCAGGGAAGCTATTGGACGCTTGTGCAAAAGCTGGATACTGCCGTAAGCGTTCGTGAAAGCGACATAACTTTTACTCATATGGTGCTTCTGAAAGACATTCAGACCCTGGCAGAGTATTATGACAGTGCAGCGTACGGTAATCATAATGAAACCTACGTATTGAAGGGCAACGGCACGCGAATGCATGATGAAGCTTCTCAGAAAAAAACAATTCAGGCGTACAATGTATTAAAGGCTCTGGAGGAAATGGATGGGCAGAAATATACCGATATCAGTGCCGCCTTGGAGGAAAAGAGTACTTTAAGTGCGAACTTCAAAAAGGGTGGCGAGGAGTATTACTATTGTATCACCTCGTTGAAGGAATACGATACGTTTGTTCTGTTTCTTGTTCCTGCCCGCTTTGTAGCCTCGAGAACGGTAAATATGGTAAACACCACCATCAGCATTCTGATATTCTTTACAGCAGGTATAGTAATACCTGAATCAGTGAAAC
>DLOP01000125.1:254-6843 GCA_002478505.1 Lachnospiraceae bacterium UBA7481 | reverse complement strand
CGATATATGCTGCTGACGGTACTGTGCTAGCTGAGACGCTGAATCTGGAAGACGGCACGGAGCAGCGCAGTTATCCCTACGGGGACGTCTATGCGCATGTGATCGGCTATATTCCCAACGGAGGCGCTGGTGTGGAGCAGGCGGCTAATATGCTGCTTTTAAATTCCAGTATTACGATGCCGGAGATTCTGGCTAACCAGTGGGAAGGCAGGAAAAATCCCGGCGACTCGGTTTATACCTCGCTGGATCCGAAACTTCAGCAGATCGCGTATGACTCTCTCGGTATGTATCATGGCGCAGTGATCGTGACGGAGGCTAAGACCGGAAGGATCCTGGCGATGGTCTCCAAGCCGGACTATGATCCGGGTGAGATTGCCCTCATATGGGAAGATCTGATCGCGGATGAGGAAAGCTCCGTACTGGTCAATCGTGCAACTCAGGGGCTCTATCCGCCGGGATCGACATTTAAGATTTTTACGGCTCTGGAATATATGCGGCAGAATCCTGATACTTATACACAGTATCATTTTACGTGCAATGGGTATTTCCGTTATGGAGACGAGACGATCAACTGTTTCCATCGGACGGTACATGGGAGCGTGGACTTTACATCATCCTTTGCCAGATCCTGCAATTCCTCTTTTGCCAATATTGGCGTGGAGCTTGACAGGGAAAGATTTGCAAATACACTGATCTCGCTTTTGTTCAATTCCAAGCTGCCGGTGAATATGGTATATAATCCAAGCCATATCAGTATGAGAAGCGATATGAGCGACGGCGAGATCATGCAGACTGCCATCGGGCAGTCGGAGACGCTGATCACGCCGCTTCATCTGAATATGGTGACGCAGGCAATTGCCAATCATGGCGTTATGATGACTCCTTATGTCATTGACCATGTTTCCAGTGCCGAAGGGAAGCTGGTGAGACAATATGAGCCTGTGATGGTCGGCAGTGTCATGACTGAAGAGGAGGCGGCATACCTGACCCATATGATGATTGAAGTGGTGGAACACGGAACGGCGACAAAGCTGTCGGGTTATGGATATACGGCGGCAGGTAAGACAGGATCAGCAGAATATCTGGATAACAAAGATGGCAGAAGCCATGCATGGTTTACGGGATTTGCGCCGGCGGAGGATCCGGAGATTGTCGTTACGGTTATTCTGGAAGCTGCCGGTACGGGCGGGGATTATTCCGCGCCAATTGCGAGACGTATTTTTTCAGCTTATTTTGATTAATATTTTACTTTTTTTTTCCAATAATCTGCGTTATAATAGAGTTATATTTTTGCTCAATATCCTGATGGAGGGAGTTCATGTTTATTAATTTATTTGGTAAATATCTGATAAATAAAAAAATATTGAATGACGTTCAGCTGCAGAGCATCAGGAAAGAGCAGTCCAGAACGCGCGTAAAGCTTGGAGTGATTGCAGTTGCGGAAAAACTGCTGACAGAAGAACAGGCGGAGGAGATCAATCGTAAACAGGCTTTGATGGACAAGCGTTTTGGCGATATTGCGATTGAATATGGTTTTTTGACGTTGGAAGATGTAGCGCATCTTTTGGATCAGCAGGGGAATCCATATATGCAGTTTGTCCAGATCGCCACAGAGAGAGGATATATGACGCTTGCGCAGATTGAGGATGCCCTTAGGCAATATCAAGAGGAGCATCATTTGTCCGAGGAGACGATGGGTGGCATTAAAAATGGGGATCTTGATGTGATCATTCCCGCATTTGTTCATGAAGACGAGGTCAAAGAGGCAGCTGGCGTGGCAATCAGGACATTGAACCGGCTGATATCAACGGATCTCTGGATGGGGGATTCCTATATGACAGAGCAGCTTACATGTGACAGGCTGGCGTGTCAGGATATGGAGGGTGGTCTGGAGATGACGATCGGATTGGCAGGAATGGGAAACAGCCTTTTGGTAGTTGCAGATGCCTATGCAGGCGAATCTTTTCAGACGGTTGATATGGATGCACTGGATTCCGTTGGTGAGGTGGTCAATATCATTGACGGACTGTTTGCGACAGCGCTTAGTGAAAAGGGAATAGAAAATATGCTGCTGCCACCGGCTTATTTTGACAGCGAGACGACTTTGCAGGGAAAAGAATTTGCTGTGATCCCGTTGGAGATCGGCCAGAAACCGGTTATGCTGGTGATTTCATTTGGCAGTAAGCTCTGTTTTGACGGGGAATAGAGACAGGATGGAGGAATATCATGGTAAGAGTATTGATCGTAGATGACTCCAAAACATCCAGGAAGATGCTTCGCGGCATACTGGAAGATGCGGGAATGGAGATTATCGGTGAGGCGGCTGACGGTCAGGAGGCGCTGAAGCTGTTTACTGCCTTAAAACCGGATGTTGTCACATTAGATATTACTATGCCTGTCATGGACGGTATCAATGCATTGAAGAAGATTATGGCTGCGGACAGGACAGCCAGAGTGGTTATGGTGACTGCAGCAGGACAAAAGGGTAATGTTATGAAAGCCTTAAAGCTTGGGGCTATTGAGTTTGTTACGAAACCGTATGATACAGAGATGATCATAGAAGTGATAAAAAAGGCAATGGATAAATTATGATCATGGAGGGTAGGGTGCCATGCGGTTTGCAAAAAAAATCTATGTCAGCGACGGTCTTGCTGGCAGGGAAAAAGAGCTTAAAGCGCGGCTGAGATTCCGAAAGCTGAAAAAACATGTTTTTATCATTTATTTTAACTGTTACAGCGATACGCCGGAATTTATGAACAGCATTTTTTTAAAGCAGAAATATTATAAAAAACATTCGATGTATGTGATCGGGATCGTGGAAACCTATGAACAAGCTGTGAAATATGTTGCAGACTTATTAAAGGATGCTTTTCGCAAAAACGGGAATTTTAATGTAAAAGAGATTGTATGCAGATGTTAGCGGTCATAGTGGATATTTTAAAAATCATTGGTATCATACTGTTATGCATTATCGCCACGCTGCTGATCATAATATTGCTGGTTTTGTTCTGCCCATGGCGATACTGCGTGGATGTCAGGAAGGAAGAAAAACTGACCGGAAAGGCTGCCGTATCGTGGCTGCTAGTGGTTCTCAGGTTAGAAGTAATCTATCAGGAAGCCGTCAACCTGCGGATCAGGGTGTTGGGGATTCCGGTTTATGATAAGTTAAAACGTGAAGCGAAGGCCGCCGAAAGAAAGGAAAAAGAAGCGGCAAAAAGACAAGAAAAAGAAGCAAAAACCAAGGATAAGAAGGAGTCTGACGGGGAAGATCAGATATCGCAGCCTGAAATGACTGCTGCTTCTGTCGATGAAAATGAGCTGACAGAGATTGCACCGTCGGAAACTAGTCCGTCGAAAAACGATGTGCAAGAAACAGAATTGACAAAAAAGGATTCCGGGGAACATACGAAGAAGGGGAAAAGCCGCCAGAAAAACAAAAAGGTCTGGTGGGAGTTTCCGCAATATTTCTTTGAATTGTTAATGGGATGGGCGGAAAAACTCTTAGAGATGCTTCTGTCCCTGCCGGAGCTTATAGAGGGACCGGTAGAGCGTCTGGAGAAGAAGATTGCTTCTGCAATCAGTAAGGTGGAATATTATACGAAGCTGTTCCAAAAAAAAGGTTCCAAATGGGTGCTCGACTTTCTTAAACTGAGGATCTTTAAGGTTTTAAAGCATATCCGTCCGAGGAATGCAAAGATAAATCTTTATTATGCGGCTGATGATCCGGCAAAGGTGGCTGACATGATGGCATATTACGCGTTACCAAAATTATTCTCCGCNNCGAGACATACGAACTTTACGGCAGAGCTTGGTGAACCAAAGCTGGAGGGAAGTATAAGAATCAAAGGAAGGGTATGTCTGATCGTCTTCCTTTGGCATGGACTTAATATCTATTTGAATAAAAAAGTAAAGACTTTTTTGAGATTATTAAAAGAAGGACAGAAGATGTAGCCGCAGACCGGTGTAAAAGAAAGGTCTGCATAGAAAGGAGCAGAATATAAAATGGCGGAGAATAATTTTGGTAACGTAATGGATTCGTTGATGAAAAATATGGATCATCTGATTGGTTCCAAAACAGTCGTCGGAGAGGCTACCACCATCGGAGATGCGATTATCGTACCATTGGTTGACGTATCCTTTGGTGTGGGAGCGGGAGCTTCGACAAATGATAAGAAAAACGGCGGGGCCGGCGGTATGAGCGCAAAGATGTCACCAAGCGCGGTGCTTGTGCTCCAGAATGGCAATGCGAAACTGGTCAGCGTGAAAAATCAGGATACGCTGACGAAAATTGTGGATCTGATCCCGGAAGTGATTGACAAGATCAAAGCGAAAAAAGAAGGGATGATCAGTAATGATGAAGCGGTCAGTGAGGCGTTTGGTGAAGAAAAAGACACTGATATAAAACCACCTTCTGAAACATAAACCGGAAATGAGCGGCAGTATCATAGCGATTGGGATAAAACAGATATTTTACAGGGTGTTTCCACATAGAATATAACATAATCGTATGATATCAGGGTATCCAAGGAAATGAAAAAAACGATTGGCTGTATTTTGTTTTGGATCGGCATTGGGATGTTGATTATGTTATTGCTGGATAATGGATTTATTGGACTGATCATTATTGCTACGCTGCTTCTTGTGGGATATAATCTATATCATTGCTGACAATGATCAATTTGGATGGATTGCGGCTGGAACAAAGGGATTATATTGTTTAGTGTGTAAAGGGAAGGGCATGGAGATATCGTCATGGACAAGTTTGCGGAACGTTTAGCGGAATACAAATCAAAAGAAGAACTGGAGAATTTAAAACACCAGCTTTTTATGGAAAATGTCCGGCTTCAGGCGGAAAAAAGCCAGATTGAAAATGACTATGAAGGGCTGCGCAAAGAGAAAAAGGAAGTCGCGGCTGACAGAAAGCAGTTGTCCAGAGAAAAAAAACAACTGACCATCGAGATCAATCAGCTCCGGGAACAAGTGGAATACCAGCGGAAGCGGCTTAGGGAGGATGAGAGGCTGTTAGACCAGAAGCAGAAGCTTGTGGAGCGCGGATATGAGATGTTAGAGCAGGATAAAAAGCAGATACAGAGAGAATACAGCCGGATAGAGCAGGAGCGCGAGCAGCTCCGCAGGGCGACTACCTCGGCAAGAAAGGAAGTCTATGCCACAGGTCTGTTTTTCCGGGGAGTAAATAATCAGGTTGCTTTGAAGAAACGCTATAAGGATCTGTTAAAGATCTATCATCCTGATAATATATGTGGGGATAACGAAATCCTATTAAAGATCAACCGCGAGTATGAAGACCTAAAGGAACGGTTTGATTATGCGGAAAGTATGTAGAATAATATGATTCAAAAAGCAGATATAGAAGCAGATGGATATCTATATCTGCTTTTATATCTGCTTTTTATCTTTCTCTTTAAATTCAGAAAGAAGCTTATTAAGCTCTTTCTACCTTGCCTGACTTTAAACATGTTGTGCATACATGAAGTCTTTTCGGTGTTCCGTTAACAGTGCATTTAACATTCTTAACATTAGAGTTCCAGATTCTGTTAGATCTTCTATGAGAATGGCTGACATTGTTACCGAAATGAGCACCCTTGCCGCAAATATCACATTTTGCCATGTTGACACCTCCTTGCAAATAACTATCTTTCATAATAGGTAAATTAATAAACCTGACCGCAACATTCGTATTTTAACAGATTGAGATAAGGATTGCAAGTGATTTTAAAAATTTATAGAATTATTTGGTGAAAATTTGATAAAAATCTGATGTGTAGTGTTTCACAATAAAAAAATATGGAAATTTTTCAATAATTATAATCTTTTGAAAGTTTTTGTTTCATTTTTTTTGAAAATCGGTTATACTTTTAATAATATTGATTATGCAGGGGCAAGGAGGATCTCTATGAAGGGTTCAATGGATACTCATTTAGGAAGCATACAGATTGAAAACGAAGTCATAGCGCAGCATGCCGGCATGATTGCAACGGAGTGTTTTGGCATTGTGGGCATGGCATCCGTCAATGTAAAAGAAGGTCTTGTTCGGATATTGAAACAGGACAGCGTCAATCATGGCATCATTGTCAGCGCCAATCATAATAAGCTGTCTTTGGAATTCCATGTGATCGTTGCATATGGCGTTAGTATTCTGGCGGTTACGGATAATCTGATCAGCAATGTGAAGTATAAAGTTGAGGAATTTACCGGTCTTGAGGTAGAGAAGATCAACGTGTATATTGAAGGCGTGCGCGTCATTGATTAAGGAGGAGTTAAAACTGTGGCAGTGAAGACGATAGATGCAAAGATTCTGGCAAAGATGTTCTTATCCGGCGCAAAGAGTCTGGAGGCTAAAAAAGAGTATATCAATGAATTAAATGTATTTCCGGTTCCTGATGGGGATACCGGTACCAATATGACATTAACGATCATGTCCGCCGCAAAAGATGTATACGCACTGGATGATCCGGATATGCAGACGCTCTGCAAATGTATTTCCGGAGGATCCCTTCGCGGTGCAAGAGGTAATTCCGGTGTTATCTTAAGCCAGCTTCTTCGCGGTTTTACAAAAGTGATCAAGGAA
>DLOP01000125.1:0-192 GCA_002478505.1 Lachnospiraceae bacterium UBA7481 | reverse complement strand
AGGAAGGAACGATCCTGACTGTGGCAAAAGGCGTTGCTGAGAAGGCAAATGAACTGTTTGAAGCAGGGGAAACGGATCTGGTGGTTTTCGGTCAGGGGATATTGGACCATGCCAATGAAGTGCTGCAGCAGACGCCGGAAATGCTTCCGGTGCTGAAAGAGGCAGGCGTGGTAGATTCCGGCGGACAGGGGC
>DLOP01000131.1:745-9172 GCA_002478505.1 Lachnospiraceae bacterium UBA7481 | reverse complement strand
CTCTCGGGCTGCTATTCACCTTACCTTATATTTAATCTCTGAATGTCAATAAATATTTATTGAAAAACAATAAATTATTATTGACATTCGAAAATATCAATGCTATTATCATAATAACAGGTTATCATAATAACATAAGCAGGATATTGAAAATCTTGAGATGGGAGCAAAGATAGATCATGAAAAAGAATACATATCTGGTCATAGCAAAGTGTTTGTTGAATGTCATGTTTTATTGCGGGATTCCGGTGACGGCGTCTGTTCCGTTTTTTTTAAAATGGTATGGAAGGATCAACAGCTATTATGAGGATTATTACTGGATTCAGACAGCGTTGTTCTTTATTTCAGGTGTATTTGCTTGTCTGATCGTTTATGAGCTGCGCAGAATGATCCGTTCCGTGGAGCAGGAGAACTGTTTTGTTATGGAGAATGTGAAAAGCCTGAAACGTATGGGCAATTACAGTTTTATTATTGCGGCAGTGACATCGGTCCGGTTATGTCTCTATTCGACTCCCGGCGTATTTGTTGTCATCCTTGTTTTTGTGATCGCGGGATTATTTTCCAAAGTGCTTGCCGGGGTATTTGAACAGGCGGTTAATTATAAGCAGGAAAATGATTTGACGATCTAAAATTGTGTAGTTAACATAAAATTGTAACTAAATTTTCATAGTTAACATAATACAAAAATATATTAATATGATAAATGGTGGATGAAGTTGGTCAAATGCTTGTGGAAATTGGTATAAAAATCTGAAAAATGCTAGAAATTTAGTTAAATTTGTTTTAAATAATTTTCGAAATGCTTAAAATAACGTATTTTTATATTATAAAATAAAATTAAAACGCAAAATATGACAAAAAATATAGAAAAATAAAGGGATTATGAGACCGCCAATTTTAAATTAAATTTTTAGAGATTAGAGCGACCCAGATTTTTGAAAATAAAAAATCATAAAATTTGAGAGAAAAATCTACGCAATTATAACATATTGAGATAATAAAAATTCAAGTAATAAAGAGAATAACGAATAAATAAAATTAAGATTTAATTATATTGAATAATTTTGGGGAATTATTTCTGGTATTTTAGAAGGGAAATTGTTTTAAATTTTAACAAAGACGGAGCTGTTTTCTGATTTTCAAAGGGGCAAAGTTAACATAACGTCGAATCATATAGAAAGTGATTTACATAATATTTATAAAATCCACAAAGAAAGTGGTTTACATAAGTAATTTAAGATCCACAGAAAAGGATTCAGTGAAAGGGACGGGAGCGTAATGGCAATTGTAATTAATCTGGATGTCGTGATGGCAAAAAGAAAGATTGGTTTGGTAGAGCTGGCGGGGAAGGTAGACCTTACTCCGGCGAATCTTTCTATATTAAAAAATAACAAGGCAAAGGCAGTCCGTTTTTCGACTTTAAATGAGATCTGTAAGGCGCTCGATTGTCAGCCGGGGGATATTCTGGAGTATATACAGGATCCGGAATGTGCGGAGAAAACAGATGATTTGAATTAAATATTGAAAGGACGGTAACGGAAGATGGATATGGATCAGGTATTTAAAAAATTAGACGAGTTAAAGCAGAATGAAGCGGAAACGGAAGAATATGAAAAGGTTTTGCAGAAGTGTGAGTCATATCGGGCGGAGCTTCCTCCGCTTTCACAGAAGATTAGGGACAATTATCCGTTTTTTGGAATGTCCGGCATTATTTACGCGGTATTTTATACTTTTTGTCTGTATAGAAACCCTTCCGGAATTACTGCGCCTCTGTGTGCTTTGGGGACGTTATGCTATTTTTTCCTGTGTCTTAGGAAGCTGGAGATCAAGATGGGGAAGAAATGCATATTTTATGCGGGAAGCATTGTGCTTTTGGGGATCAATCTTTGTCTGACGGATGATGGATTTCTTATTTTTTGTGATTATACCGGTATTTTCCTACTGCTGCTCAGCGGTTTGCTGCGTCTTTTTTATGAAGATAGGGAATGGGGATTGATGGAATATCTGAGTGCTATCTTACAGACGGCATTTGGCTCATTAGATCATCTTGGACGCCCTTTTGAAGATAGAAAGGTCTGGAAGAGCCAGAAAAAGGAGGAGAAAAGAGATAATTCTGCCTTAAAATATGTTTTTTTGGGCATTCTGGTCGGACTTCCGCTTCTATTGATCGTTATGCTGCTGCTTGCCAGTGCGGATTCGGTGTTTGGACATCTGTTGAAAGTTAATGTACTAAAGAGGCTGTTTGGGATCGGAAATGTGGTAGATACCTTCTTCAGAATATTCAATATTTGTTTGATGATGGCGGCTGTCTATCTGCTGTCTTATGGTCTGCTGGTAAAGCTGGGCAGCAAGTCTGTCAAAATTTTCTCCGGGAAACGCCATACTGGGGAGCCGGTGGTTGCCATTACGGTCAATGCCATGCTGGGGGTGGTGTATCTGCTCTTTTCCGTGATCCAGATATTGTACCTCTTTATGGGCAGGCTTTCGCTTCCGGAAGGAACTACCTATGCGGTATATGCAAGGCAGGGATTTTTCCAGCTGCTTCTGGTATGTATTATCAACATGACGCTGGTGCTGTTCTGTCTGTATAAATTCCGGGAAAGCAAGGTGTTAAAGGGAATGCTGGCGCTGATCAGCGGATGCACTTATATTATGATCGCTTCCAGTGCGTTAAGGATGTATATGTATGTGGAGACGTATGATCTGTCATACTTACGGGTGCTGGTATTCTGGGGATTGGGATTGATCTTCCTGATAATGAGCGGGATCATGATCTTTATCTCCAACCGGAAGTTTCCTTTATTTAAGTATTGTATGGTGGTGGTAACGATCCTGTATCTCGGATTGGCATATGCCAGACCGGATTATTTGATCGCGTCCTATAATCTGAATGAACAGCATATTAACGAAAATGTGGATTGGCGTTATCTCAGCAGGCTGTCTGCGGATGCCGTACCGGTTATTGTGGAGGCTTTGGAGCGTGGGGAAGGCGATGAGTTTGCAGACGATCCGGAAAACTTATTATATTTTAGGCTTGATATGAATGTTGGGGGTTATACAGACAGTCTGCGGGGGTTCAATTTCTCCAGATATTATGGGTCAGTATCCCTACGCCGCCTGAGATGAAAAATTCAAATAGATTATCATTACGCTGATAAATTGGAATTTAGGAGGGTAATCAATGCATCCCTGGTATATTGCTATCATCAAGCTTATCATGTTTCTAGGTCTTTTCATTTGTTCTATTATTCTTATTGTAATGCTGATAAGTGCAAAAATACATCATAAAGCTACTCGAATAATAGGATTGTTATTATCGCTTGATATAATACTTTTTGCTTATTCACTTATTTTTGCTTTATCACACTCAACTTATTACAAATACAATGATTGGGCTATTCTCAATTCTGATATCAACTCTGTAGTTAATAAATATGGGGTATTTGATATGGGGGCAATACAAGAAGGCAAATCAGGAAGAGTAGGTTACTATATCTATACTGATAACGTTTGGATCATGCCTGACCATATGAAACATTACTATTGGATATATTATGATGAAAGTGGAACAGTCTATAGCGTTGAAGACTCCCTTCCGCCAGGAGGTTGAATTCCGGTTTGGGAATCGTTTATAGGAACGCTTTTCCGAAAAGGGAGCTGTTTTTAGGTTAGGATCTTCAGCATCTCCTGTGCCCTGTGCATAAGGAGGTGCTGTTTTTTTACTTTTTCATAACCGTTTTGGGCGATCTGCAGACGCTCGTCTTCATGCGACAGATAATATCCGATCTTTTCCAGAAGGTCAGGAATGCTTTCATATAATACGATATCTTTCCCGGGGGTAAAGTATTCCGGTATTTCCGACTGATAATTGGAAATGACAAAGCCGCCGGCTGCCAAGATATCAAAGATACGCTGCGGCAGACCGGATTGGATGGTGCGTGCGGTCATATTCAGGTTGATCTTGCTGCATTTGAATATCCGGGGCATCATCGTAAAAGACTTGGCAATGCCGCGGTTGTTGATATCCGGAAGCATGGAGGTGTCTTCCGTTGTATAGAGATCCATCCGGTAATGCCGGCTGATTGCCTGCAGCGTCCGGATCCTATCCCTCTGGGTGCATTTGAAACCGAGATACTGATCGGTGATAATACTGCGGATATCCTCATGGTAATCAGGCAGTACGGACCATGCCGCGCGTCTTTTAAATTCTTCCGCCCATTCGTCGCTGAAAGCGTCTCTGATCAGGCAGTATCCATAGACATTTAGCTGCGCTTCGATCAAGCCGTCTATATAGCCGCGCATCCGTTCCGGAAGATCCTCTGCAACTCTGTCATAAATACAGTATTCGCTATGAAAAGATCCTACAAAGGAAATATCACAGTCGTACATGGTGTGATCCTCTCCGGAGACAGAAATGCCGTCATAATAATCCATATCGGCGCCAAGTGGCAGATAATGGACGCGGCCGGGAGCAAGAGCGGCATATTCCTGATACAGACACCGGTCAAATATAAATGCATGGCAGCAAGGGTCGCTTAACGCTTTGGAAGAAAGGGTTATGGAGGGGCTGTCCACCGTATGTGAGAGATAGGGGATACGAAAGATCCGGCATACCTTTGCGATCAGCGGTATAAAATTGATCGTAAATACGCAGTCGGCTTCCGGTTTTGATTGGATATAGCCGGCAAATTCGGACAGATAGTTTGTATCAAGATCTTTGCTTGACATGGGCATGTCGAAAACCATGACATTGTGCCCAAGCTGTTCAAAGGCGCGTGTCATACCGGGCTCGCAAATGCTGTTCCAGTAGCAGAAGATGATATTCATCGGATGATTCCCCTAAGTATTCTTCATTTGCGCCTATTTTACCATAAAAAAGCCCAAAAATAAACCCTCGAAATGCCCATATTTTCGGGGAGGGGGTTTATTTTGGGGCTTTTATATGATATAATATACTCGGAGTTTGGGAGTTTGCTTAGGTAGTCAAATAGGGAGCTAAGAAAGAATGCAGCTTGAACAGCAGAATATCCTGTTTTTTACAAGAACAATGGAAGTGGGCGGAACGGAACAAATCGTTCTCCAGCTTTGCAGGATATTTCAGGATAAAGTAAATAAGATCGTGGTCTGTTCCTGTGGGGGAAGTTATACAGCCAGACTGGAGGAAATGCATATCAGGCATTATACCCTGCCGGATATTACAAAGCGGACTCCAAGGATGATATACAAGACTTATATTGCACTGAAAAAGATTATCGAAGAAGAAGAGATAACAGTGGTGCATACCCATCATAGAATGGCAGCGTTCTATGCGCGGATGCTGCAGCGAAGATACCATTATATTCATATTGTTACAGTCCATAATATTTTTAAAAATAGAAGATTGCTGACCGTGATGGCTTACAAGGGGGCTAATATTATTGCGTGTGGAAATGCGGTAAAAGATAATCTGAAACAATTTTTTGGTGTTCCTGAAAATAGTATCCACGTAATCTATAATTCAGTGGAAGAATACAAAATGATAGATGGCATGGAAAGTTCCGGGACAGATGAAGGTGATATATATGAAAAAGTGCGGAAATGGAAAGAGAAAGGATATTTTTTAGTTGGCAATATAGCCAGATTAGAAAAGCAGAAGGGGATAGAGTATTTTATACGTTCGTTTCCTATAGCGAGGAAACGCTGCAATAAGCTGAAATATATTATTATTGGCGACGGGTCGGGGCGTGAGGCATTAGAAAGCCTTGCCATGCAGATGGGAGGCGCTGCATCAGAAAACGACATCATATTTTTAGGAAGGCGTGATGACGTAGGTAATCTTATGATCTGCATGGATCTGATCGTACTTTCGTCGCTTTGGGAGGGGCGCCCGCTGGTTCCTATTGAGGCGTTTGCGGCGGGGAAAACAATCGTGGCATCGAATATTGAAGGCGTCAATGAGATTGTGGCAGATCAGAGGAACGGCATATTAGTGCCGCCTGCAGATGAGGCGGCGCTTGCAGAGGGGATTACAAGGCTGCTGACGGATCAGGACAAAAGGAAGCGATTGGAAGAGAACGCTTATCATACGTATTGCGAGGAATATTCCTATGCAGCTTTTGTACGGCAGACTCTGGATTATTATTGCGGACTATAACAAAATGGAGCATGGCATCTGACCGGCGTTTGGGGAAAAGATAGACGGGATAATGCAGGAAAGGAGATGAAGGGGAAAATGAATCAAAAGATACTGATGGTTTCATCGATCCCTTTCTGGCCTCTGGATGAAGGGAATAAGACCCGGATATATCATTTGATCAATAATTTGAAAAAATGCGGATATGTAATAGATTATATGTTTTATGACGAAAATGGTTCTAATGATATTGTGGAAATGCAGGAACTGATTGGGAAGGATCATTTTATTCATCTGATAAAGCAGGAAAAATCACGGCGGGAGAATTACCTGGATCGTTTTTGGAGATTTGCAAATATACCTAAGTCTAAATTAGAGTCCTATGTTTTGACAGACGGGTTTTTCACTAAGGAATTGGGAAGGGGTGTCAAAGAAGCGGTAGCTGCAAAGCAATATGACATCGTATGGTTTGAATATTATTTTTATTCAAAAGCCTTGGACTTAATAAGTGATAATTATTTCAAAGTGATAGATACGCATGACGTTTTTGCATATAGAGATAAGAACTCCCCTAAAAGGATGCGGACAAAATATAGTGAGTCGCTGACTTATTTGGGAGAAAGAAAAGTGTTAAGACGCGCAGATCTTGTTTTGGCGATTCAGGAACAGGAGGAAACATATTTTTCAAGGCTGCTGAAAGGGACCAATACAAAGACGCTTACAATAGGTGATTTTACCTGTGAGAATCATGAAGAGGGGGCTCTGGTTCGAAACAGGGATTTTTGTTTTATCGGTAGTGACAATGAGATTAATGTATCCTCTGTTACATGGTTTATTAAGGAAGTCTATCCGTGGGTTAAAGAGCGGATGCCGGAAGCAAGGCTGATATTGGCAGGGCGGATTTGTCGGAAAATAGACTGCTCTGATGAAGTTATTAAAAAGGGAGTTGTTGAGGATTTAGCCGCAATATATCATAATGTACGGGTTGTTATCAATCCCACCTTGATGGGGACAGGCCTTAATATTAAGGCGATAGAGGCCATTTCTTATAAAAAACCCATGGTATGCACCAGCAGCGGATCGCGCGGCTTTTCTCCGGATGAAAAATTATTTGAGGTAGCGGATGCTCCGCAGGCATTCGCACAGAAATTGGTTGAGCTGCTGGCTGATGATTCCAGGTGTATGCAATTAATAAACAATTGCAGGCAGTTTGAAGAAAGATACAGGAGTGACAATCTAAAAAGACTGAAAATGATAGGGGAATTGTATTCTGAAAAGCGGAGAGGCTAAGGCGGTTGTTGATGAATGGTGATCTGATAAGCATAATAGTGCCGGTATATAATGTCGAGCGGTATTTAGAACAGTGTATTAATAGCATCCTATGTCAGACATATCCATATCTTGAGATTATACTGGTAAATGACGGCTCTACAGATCATTCGGAGAAGATCATAGAGAGTTTCAGACAAAAAGACAGTCGGATCAGGTATATTGTTCAAAGCAATCAGGGACTGTCCTCGGCGCGTAATTTGGGGAAAAGCGTTGCAAAAGGCAGCTATATTGCATTTGTAGATGCGGATGATTATATCGCGGATGATTATGTTGAGAGCCTTTATCATCTGCTCTGTCGGGAGAATGCCGATCTGGCGGTGTGTGGCTATTATGAGACTACGGAAGAGGGAGAGATCACAGGAGGAAGTAACGTACCGGCTCACACTGTCCTTTTGGATGAGGAGAGCTTTTGGAAATTATGCCATGAAGATAAAGGAATATATTGTATAGTTGCGTGGAATAAGCTGTACAAAAGATCAATATTTGAATCGATAGAGTATCCGGTCGGAAAAATCCACGAGGATGAATTTGTCTTACATGAAATCGTGTCGGCGGCGACGGTGATTGCGGCTATGGAAAAAAGAAAATATTATTACCGGCAGCGTGCCGGAAGTATCCTGGAACGGGAAAATATACTGCAAAGATTCGATTTGATAGAGGCATTTTCGATTCGCCTGGAATATTTTTTGGGACGGAAACAATATATCATGGCGGATTTTATGTTTGAAAAGATTTTGTATTATCTGTATGGTATGTTGGGCGGTCAGAAGGATAGGCGGTTTTACGTGAAGCTTGACGAGGTGATTGCAAAAATAAAAGGCACGATTCTTCACATGTGGAGAGGTAGAATTCCCTTTAAACTGAGACAAAAACTATTTATCTTTTGGTTAACGGGTATAAGATATTATAGAGTGCGCGCTATATGGCGCAGTCGAAGGCGGCATGGGGATTAGATTGAAAAATAAGATTGATATCTTATTTTT